>JAUMXK010000117.1 GCA_030535295.1 Eubacteriales bacterium
TTTTTACAACCAAGGGATATCTTTTTTTTGTAAAATATGATATCCTATAGTTGTTTATATACAAATGTATGTGCAAGTAGTGGTAAAATATTATTCGAAAGAGTCAGGAGGCAATATGTTTCAATTTTTTAAAAAACCAAATATAAAAAGTATCGATATTAATGAGTTGGATGTATTAATCGGAAAAGTGGAATTAATAGATATTCGGGAAAGCAGCGAGGTGGCAGAAGGCAGCATTGAAACGGCGAAGCATATTCCGATGGGTGATTTACTGGAAACACCAAGCAAATATTTGACTCAGGATAAGACCTATTACATCTTTTGCCGCTCCGGTATGCGAAGTGCGAAAACAGCAGAAAAGTTGACAGAAGCCGGCTATGACATCATTAATTTAAAGGGTGGAATTACAGGATATAGAGGCAAGCACCACAGCAAAAGAATATAAAAAATGACAGGAGAATACTATGGAATCAATCAGTTTAACGATTGGAAAAACTAAGAATATAGCATTGATTGCACATGATGGTAAGAAAGATGAAATGGTAGAATGGTGTGTCAAGAATAAAGAAATTTTGCAGAGGCATTTTCTGTGTGGAACGGGAACGACAGCAAGGCTGATTACCGAACAAGCGGATTTACCGGTAAAAGGATACAACAGCGGCCCGTTAGGAGGTGACCAACAAATCGGAGCAAAGATTGTAGAAGGTAGAATTGATTTTATCATCTTCTTTTCCGACCCACTTGAAGCTCAGCCACATGACCCGGATGTAAAAGCCTTGCTTCGAATCGCACAAGTGTATGATATTCCGATTGCCAACAATAGAGCAACCGCAGATTTCATGATTCATTCGCCTCTGATGGAAAGTGAATATGAAAGAAAAGTCATCAATTTTGGCGAAAATATCAAAAATCGTGTAGAGATGTTTCGCAAAAAATAAGTATTGGGAAAGGACATTGAAATGGAAAAGGTTATTATTGTCGGAGTGGCAGGAGGCTCTGCCTCGGGAAAATCAACGGTGGTCAAAGAAATTAGCAAGCGTTTCGGCAATCAAGTGGAAGTTATAAACCATGATGATTATTATAATGACCAAGCAGAAATGCCAATGGAAGAGAGATATCTCCAGAATTATGACCATCCCAATGCGTATGAAACGAATAGACTGATTCGTGATATTCGTAAACTCAAGGCAGGAGAAAGCATAGAAAGGCCGCAATATGACTATACCCGGTATACTCGTGCCGCCGATACCGCCTTGACACAGCCCAAAAAAGTAATTATTCTGGAGGGCATTTTAGTCTTGGAAAATAAGGAACTTCGCAATCTGATGGATATCAAAATTTATGTGGATACCGATTCCGACGAACGATTGATGCGCAGGTTATCGAGAGATATTGTCGAAAGAGGAAGAACGGTAGATTCTGTACTTGCCCAATACCGAAAAACCGTAAAACCGATGCATGAGCAGTATGTAGAGCCATCGAAAAAATATGCCGACATCATACTGCCAAGAGGCGGCGAAAATAAAATAGGACTGGAAATTATCTTAAAGCACTTGGAAAGCTGTATTTCTGATAAATAAAGGATGTATCATGGAGAAAATGGAGCAAAGAAAAAATCAGCATATTGAATATGCTTTGTCATTTCATTCGGAGCAAAATGATGACTGGGATAAAATAGAATTGCCGTTGACTTCTTTTCCGGAATTGGATTTTACTCAAATTTCAATAAAGACCGAAGTTATGGGATTTTCTATGAGCAGTCCCTTTTATATCAATGCCATGACCGGTGGCAGCTTAAGGGCAAAGGAACTCAACAGGCAGTTAGCTGTGCTGGCAAGGGAGTGCGACTTAATGCTTGCTATGGGTTCTTATAGCATTGTACTGCGCCTGCCTGAAGCAAAGGAATCCTTTGATGTGATTCGCCGGGAAGCTCCGGACATTATATTGGGAGTCAATCTTGGAGCGGATAAGAATGCAGAGGATGCCAAGAAGGCGGTAGAGATGAGCGGTGCCGATTTTTTGCAGATTCATGTCAATCCTTTGCAGGAGATAATTATGCCGGAAGGAGAAAGGAATTTTAGGGGCTGGCTGGATAATATTGCCGAAATCAGTCAAAATGTGAAGGTTCCGGTGATGGTGAAGCAAGTGGGTTTCGGAATGACAAGGGAAGATATAGCAAAACTGATAAAAATAGGAGTAAAAACCGTAGATATCAGTGGAAAGGGTGGTACCAATTTTGCCAAAATAGAGAATGCGAGGAGAGAAAATCTTTATCCGAGCTTGGAAAATTTGGGAATGGATACCATATCTTCACTTCAAACGGCTGCTGCATTTCAAGATAAGATTGAAATAATCGCTTCCGGAGGAATTAAGAATGCCCTTCAGATTGCCAAAGCACTTAGTATGGGAGCCAGGGCGGTGGGAATTGCCGGTCAAATCCTATATTTACTGGAAAAAGACGGCCTGGAGAGAACAATTGCCAAAGTCAAAGCTTGGCAGGAAGAGCTGAAAATCCTTTATTTACTTTGCGGAGTTCAAAATACAAAAGAAATCAATAAAAAAGCTTGACAAATTAAGAGATATTTGATAATATACTTTAAGCAAGAAGCAGAGATATTCCTCTCACCTAAGGACAAAGGAGTGCTTGGGTTCATAGATTACAATGAATTTCTTTTTTGAGAAATATTTTGTGAATATGAGGGGATAGATACTATCCTCTTTTTTGCGGGCAAAAATAATGTTTTAAACAGGAGGTGCTTACCATTAGCGAACACATCATTAACGAACAAATTAGGGATAAGGAAGTCAGAGTAATCGGTGAAGATGGAGAACAATTGGGGATTATGTCTTCAAAGGAAGCTCAATTATTAGCCAAAGAAGCAAATTTGGATTTGATTAAGATTGCTCCGAAAGCCAATCCACCCGTGTGTAAGATTATTGACTACGGCAAATACCGTTACGAGCAAGCAAAGCGTGAAAAAGAAAACCGTAAAAAACAAACCGTAATTAGCGTAAAAGAGATTAGGTTGTCGCCAAATATTGAAGATCACGATATCAACACAAAAATGAATATGGCGAAAAAGTTTTTAAAAGGCGGAGACAAAGTAAAGGTAGTTGTTCGTTTCCGTGGACGTGAAATGGCACATACTGAATTTGGCAGAGAGTTATTAACACAATGCTTTGCAAAATTGGAGGAAATCGCAGACATCGAAAGCCAACCGAAAATCGAAGGAAAGAATATGGTAATGGTTTTGATGCCCAAGAAAACAAAATAACAGAACAAGAAGGAGGTTGTCATTATGCCTAAGATTAAGAGCCATAGTGGTGCAGCAAAAAGATTCAAAAAAACAGGAACCGGCAAATTTAAGAGAAACCATGCCTTTACAAGCCATATCTTGGAAAAGAAAAGTCCTAAAAGAAAGCGTAACTTGAGAAAGAGCGTAGTAGTTGCGGAAGCAGATCAAAAAGAATTAAAGAGATTATTACCATATTTATAGGAGGAAACCGGAATGGCAAGAGTAAAAGGTGCAATGCACACAAGAAAAAGACGTAAAAGAATAATGAAGTTAGCCAAGGGCTACTATGGTGCGAGAAGTAAACAATTTAGAACTGCAAAACAAGCGGTTATGAAAGCCGGTGTATATGCTTATGCCGGACGTAAAATGCGTAAACGTGATTTCAGACAATTATGGATTGCACGTATCAACGCAGGTACCAGAATGTATGGTTTAAGCTACTCTAAGTTCATGCACGGTTTGAAATTAGCCGGTATCGAAATGAATAGAAAGATGTTAGCAGAAATGGCTGTCAATGATGCAAAAGGCTTTGCAAGCTTAGTTGAAACTGCAAAAGCAGCATTATAAGAGAAAATAAAAAGAGCAATGCGAAAGTGTTGCTCTTTTTTGAGTGTGCCTTGCGGCGCACGTTTCTAATGGGTGAAAGTCCTAAATCCGCC
>JAUMXK010000026.1 GCA_030535295.1 Eubacteriales bacterium
TCTATAGAATACAGTGAGAGGAAGGTATTACCATGCAAGAAGGATTAAGAAACGAACTGCATAATTTGTGGATGGAAAAGCATGAGGGTAAGATTACAAAAGAGCAGTATAAAAAACAGATTAAAGATTTGATTCATGGACTGCTGGAAGAAAATCCGCAAGTACTCCTGGATTTATGCGACGGACATATTGGTGGACTACCGGATGAAAATTTGCTTGAAATGGCAAAGAATGAAACGGAAGATTTTGTATATATGAATATCAGTGCCGGTTCTTATTGTTACAGTACCATGGAAGACAGTCCGAAGCACCCGAAGAAGAAAGAAATCCTGGAAATTTACCGGAATCTTTTGAAGATATTGGGTATTTCGGAAGCGGAAATAAAGGAGCTTTTAAAGAAGGCGAAAACATACGATTATTACAATTCTGATCCGGCGGGAGCAATTTTGGAGCTTTTGATGGACGAAGATATTTGTGTAGCCATTGACTGGAAATTTGGTCCGGATGATGTGGAATACAATCTCAATTTGATTGCCGAGAAATTGCAGCTTGAGCCGATACCGGAATACCCTCCTTATGAAGAAGGACAGCCACTGGGATTGGAGGCAATTGAAGAAGTAATAAGGGAATCTCAGTATTCGGGAGTGGCCATTTGTGACGGCGACACTTTTTATGTTTTTATGACATCAGAGGAAAAAGTAGAGCTTGTATTGCAAATACTTCATCAATTGGATGAGTTTTGGGAGCTGGATTCGGCGTTTATTTTGTAGTGAAATCTACCGGAAAAATTCACCAGGGAAAAGAGTAAGTGATATCAGAGATTTCATGCCGGAAAAAGGGACTGGATTTAAGGCAAGCAGCACGAAAGAAAGTTTATAGGAACGGATTTCAACGGCTTAGTTTAAAATTTGGTCGAATCCTTTCAGAATAAGATTGATTTCTTTTGCCGGAATTCATATAATAAAATGGTAACAATACACAAGATCAAAGTAAAATGAAAAGGAAATAACAATGCAAAAAGTAGAAAATATTATTATCGGTTTTGGAAAAGCCGGAAAAACATTGGCAGCTTATCTTGGAAAGCAAGGACAAAAGACGGTGCTTATCGAACGATCTCAAGGTATGTATGGAGGCACTTGTATTAATGTGGGCTGCATTCCTTCCAAGGCTTTGTCCGTCAAGGCAAACCGAAAGAAATATAATGAAAAAGAGCAGGAAGAGTATTATGCTCAGTCAGTAAAGGAAAAGAAAAACCTGATTGCTCTTTTAAATAAGGCCAATTATGACAAGGTGGCGGGAGTGCCGAATGTGGAAATCGTAGACGGCTTGGCAAGCTTTGTGGATGAGCATACGATTTTGGTAGAGCATGAAGGAGGCACTACCGAATATCAGGCAGAAAAAATCTTTATCAATACCGGTTCCAAGTCTTTTATTCCAAATATTGAGGGACTGACGATTTCAGAGCGTATTTTAACCAGTGATGAAATCATGAATCTGGAAACCCTGCCAAAGAAATTGACCATTATCGGTGGTGGTTTTATTGGCCTGGAGTTTGCCAAGACATACTCAGAATACGGTAGCGAAGTGACGATTTTAGACACTGCCGAAAAATTCCTAGAAAGAGAAGATGAGGATGTTGCAGAAGCTGTACGAAAAAGCATGGAGAATTTGGGGGTTCAAATCATTTTGAACGTCAAAATACAAAAGGTTTCAAAAGAGGGCGAAAGCACAAAAATCTACTATGAGGTTGGTGGTGAAAAGAAGGAAATGGTGCAGGATTACATTTTGGTATCCACCGGCAGAAGACCGAATGTAGCAGATTTGAAGCTGGAAAATGCCGGAGTAAAACTGGGAGAAAGAGGAAATGTCGAAGTCAATGAGTTTCTCCAAACTAGCAAAGAGCATATCTTTGCCATGGGAGATGTCAATGGCGGTCCTCAATTTACCTATATTTCATTGGATGACTTTCGAATTGTAAGAAACTTTTTACAAGGAGATAAATCATATTCAACCAAGGAGAGAGCTTTTATTCCAAGCTCTGTCTTTCTCAATCCGACCTTATCCAAAGTTGGACTGAGTGAAAAAGAAGCTGTAAAAGCGGGCTATGACATTCAGGTATTTAAATTGCCGGCAGCTATGATTCCAAAGGCAAAGATTCTGGGCAATCAAGTAGGGCTTTACAAAGCAGTTGTAGATAAGAAGACAAATAAAATCTTGGGGGCGACTCTATTTGCAGAAGAGTCCCATGAAGTCATCAATATTATTGCTACAGCAATGGCGATGGAGGCTGATTACACCGTGCTGAAAAATCAAATCTTTACCCATCCGACCATGGCAGAAGCGTTGAACGATTTATTTCAGTAAAAAGAATAGGATGTGCCGGCTGGCCAAATGGTAGCGGCCAAATAGCAGGTAGTTTCATTTTTACAAATAGGCTCTGTGGGTATAAGAAGCCCACAGAGCACTAAAAAACAGCCAATGCTCAACCGGAAAAGGGAGGGATTACCATAAAAAGGCTATTGATAATCATTGGAATTGTTCTGGGTGTGCTTATTGTACTCGTCTTGCTTTATTTTATCAGCCAATTTTTCATTTGGAAAAAGACTTATGGCCGGGTAGAACAATATTTGGAAGGAAAATATTCACAGAAGTTTCAGTGTGTCACGGATTTTGGTGAGCCGAAGGATTATGCCAAGGCAGGGCCGTTTGGCGGTGTTGCTTTTTATGAGGTCTATGTCAGTCCCGAAGAACATCCCGACCATCTCTTCATTTGCCTAGTGGATGCGGAAAGAGAACCTTATTTAGATACCTATGTGGAGTCCACTTTGGCACAGTCTATATTACCGGAGATAAGGGAAAAAATTGGAGAAAAAGTGCAGGACTTTCAAGTGGAAGTAGGAATTAAAGAATGGAATATTTTGTTGGATGAATATATTGCAAGAGCTGGCAAAAAATTGACCTTTTCAAAAATATGGGAAATTTACGAGCAAAATCCCGGTATTTCCCCTCTAAAGACCAAGATTGCATTGATTGTGCCGAAAGAGGAAATCATGGATTTTCAAGAGCTGCTGAAAGTTTGCATGGATTTGGTAAAAGAGAAGCATTTTGGCATAAGAGTAGAGGCAGATTTGCTTGTGATGTCAAAGGAAGATTATCAAAACCAAGGATTTCAGAATGCGGTCTTACCACCGGAAAAGGTGCTTTGGCTGGTGGAGAATGCATGGGTGTATCGTGATAGAGAGTGGTTGTCCTTTATGGTAGACAATAAGGATAACCTTTCGGATGAGCCGTTTCGAGAATATTTACGGGAAACGATAGAAAAATATGAAAGGAAATAAAAAGGAAAGCAGAGAGAAGCCGGAGGAGCTTGCCACAGGGAAATCAGAAAGGAGAAATGCAGAATGGGTATGATAGCCAATTATCAATATATCAGTGATAGCCAATTGGAAGAATTGAAAAAAATGAATCCGAAAGAAAATGAGGAGTATTTTGATATCATTGAGGAATGGAATGAAAAGGAAGAAACTCTTTTGGATATTGATAAAATGTGGGATGTTTTGCATTTTGTGTTGACCGGAGTGGATAGTTCTGCCCCGATTGAGGGTGATGCCCTAAGTGAAGCAATTGTCGGAGAGGTTTCAATAGATTCCGAAGAATTTATTGCTTACAGCTCAAAGGAAAGACTGCCGGCAATTATAGATGCCTTGGAGCATTTTGATATTGAATCAGCCCTGGAAAATTTCAGTATGGAAAAGTGCAAAGCCGCCGGGCTGTATCCGAATATTTGGGATTATGAAGAAGAAACCGAAGAAATCATGGAGGAAATTACAGATTATTTGGAAGGAATGAAAGCCTTTTATAAAGAAGTTGCTGCCAGGGAAGGCAATGTCATGGTAACGATCTATTGATTATAGGACATTCTAGTTAAAAGAAACGAAACCGACTTTTGGCATAATACAGCAGCCGACAGATGATAAAAGAAAGGAATAACCTATGAGAAAAGATTTGGGGAAGTTACCGGCGATTTTTCCAATGCCGGTGCTGATGGTAGCGGCGTATGATGAAAGTGGAAAAGTGAATGTAATGAATGCGGCTTGGGGAACAATGTGTGATATGGATAAGGCATTATTGATCCTGGATGAAGGGCATAAGACGACCAAGAATATCCGTCAGGTCAAAGCGTTTACCGTGGCACTTGCCGATAAAAATCACATGGATGTGGCAGATTTTTTCGGAATTGCAAGCGGTAATAAAATGGAAGATAAGTTTGAACGGACAGGATATACCGCAATCAAAAGTAACTATGTCAATGCTCCGATTATTGCAGAATTTCCGGTCGCTATGGAATGTGAACTGGTAGAAATTGTTCAGACGGAAAATATGTATGCTGTGATTGGTAAGATTATCAATGTTTCGGTGGAAGAGAAGATTTTAGCGGAAAACGGAAAGATTGATGCGGGTAAACTAAATGCTTTGGTCTTTGATGCGTTTCAATCGGGATACTACAGTATCGGAGAAAAAGTCGGTCAGGCATGGCATGAAGGTAAGCCTTGGATGAAGAAATAAAAATATGACTTTACATTAAAGATGAGAATTTACCGGATTGAATCCGGTATTTTTTTTACTGGTGACGAGTTTGATTCAATGTTCTTACTTATCCAATCCGGAGTTTTGAAGGAAAGAATAGAATGCAAAGGCAAATTGAATATTTGCATATTTTTAATTGCATTTAGCTGTTTTATGATATACTGTAAAATGATAAAGCATTACTGCATAAAATCATTTGTCACTAACAGAGGAGGTAGCATGAGCAGTCTTAGATGGGAAACGATGAAAATAATGGCAGCCGACCTTGGGGAGGAATCTCCTTTACCGGATTTGCTTGGAGAACATATTTTACAGAATCAATTGGAGTTTTGTCTGGGGGAAAAGGATGAGATTTACGAAGCCTATGGCAGAAGAAAAACGGCATATCCATACCGCCAGCTCAATCAATATACCAGAGAGTTGAGGGAAAAAGAGATTTCGATAGCGGTATTGGAAAACAGACATCTGAAAGCTGTATTCTTAACGGAATATGGCGGTAGATTGTGGGAACTATGGGATAAGGCAACCAATCAAAACCTTCTTTATACCAATGATATTCTACGCTTTAGCAATCTTGCACTGCGAAATGCTTGGTTTAGTGGCGGGGTGGAATGGAATATTGGAATTATCGGACATACAGCTTATACTACTATGCCTTTATATATGGCGACTTTGGAAACGGAAAATGGTATTCCGATACTTCGTATGTACGAGTATGAAAGAGTGCGTAAGGTTTTTTATCAAATGGATTTTTGGCTGGAGGAGGAAGACACTCGCCTTAATTGCCGAATGAGAATTGTCAATGAAAATACAGAAGTGATTCCGATGTACTGGTGGAGCAATATTGCTGTTCCGGAGTACGAAAATGGCAGAGTAATTGTTCCTGCGGACAAAGCCTATACGAATATGGATAATAAGGTTTATAAGGTGGATATTCCACTGGTCAACGGTGTGGATGTTTTGGATTATAAGAAAATCCCGTATTCGGTGGACTATTTCTTTGATATTGCGGATGATAAGCCGAAATACATCACCAATGTTAATTCGGAGGGTTATGGTTTGCTGCATACCTCGACGGCGAGACTGCGTGGAAGAAAGCTGTTTTCTTGGGGGAACTCAAGAGGCTCGAATCATTGGCAAGAGTTTTTGACCGAAAAGGCAGGCAGATATTTGGAGATTCAGGCAGGACTAGGGAAAACTCAATATGGCTGCATCCCAATGGCACCACATAGTGCTTGGGAATGGTTGGAGCAATATGGCCCGATTTCTTTGGATGGAAATATCAGCGAAGAAACACATGAAAAAAGGCAGGGTCTGGTATTGGAATATTTGGAAAAGCATGATATTCTCCGGCAAATGGAAGAGAGGCTGCATCAAGGACAAGCTTGGGTGCAAAAAGAAGCCCAAAAACTGGCAGATGGTAGCGGCTATGGAGCTCTAGTAAAGGAGAGGAAAATGTCCTGTCATCTAAAATTTGTCAACCATTCGCTGTCACTGAAAAAATGGCAATCTTTTTGGGAGACCGGTATTATACATCAACCACCGATAAATGAGAAACCGGATGAGTTTTTAATGGATGAGGGAAATCTGGATTTTCTGATTCAGACACTGGATAGCTCCAATCAAAATAACTGGCATGCTTTTTATCAGGCAGGGGTTGCCTGCTGTGTCCTTGAAAAATATCGACAAGCGGAAGAATACTTGAAACGGTCTTTGGAAATAGAAGAAAATGCTTGGGCTGCTCATGCTTTGGCCTGTGTATATCTAGTTACGGGAAAACAGGAGGCAGCCAAAGACTTTATTTTACAGGGACTTGAAATAGAGTGCCAAAATACTTCTTATTTGAAGGAAGCCTTTAAAATCCTGAATTACTGTAAGGCTTTTTCAGAAATGAAATCTTGGTATGAAAGTTTTGACTCAGAAAGACAGGCAATCGGAAAACTAAAGTTTTACTATATATTTGCCTTACAGGAATTAGAAGAAACGGAAAGAGCTGCCGAGCTTTTGCAAGAGCAGGGCGGCCTTATCATAGATGATGTTCGGGAAGGAGAGGATTCTATGGGAGAATTATGGCGTGTAATTCAAAAGAAATTAAAGACTGAAAAGACGGAGTTGCCTTTCTGTTTTGATTTTAAGTCTAATTAAGAGCTGAATAGGGAAAATCAATCTTGTAACCGTTGACATTACAACGTGGATATGCTATAATTTGGAAAAAGTGAGGTATCCAATGCAAATTTCAAGCAGATTTTCAATTGCAATCCACATATTTGCCTGTATAGAAACATTCCGGAAAAACTGTAAACTAACCAGCAATACGCTTGCAGAGAGTATTAATGTCAATCCTGTCATTATTAGAAGAGTTTTGCAACAATTGAAAAACAGGGGATTAATTACAGTTGCTCGTGGAAGTGGCGGTGCATCGATTGCAAAACCGTTGGGCGAGATAAGCCTTTATGATGTCTATGCAGCGGTAGAATGTATTGAAGAGGGAAGATTATTCCGTTTTCATGAAAAGCCCAATCAGGATTGTCCGGTTGGACGAAATATTCATCCTGTATTGGGAAATAAGATGGAACAAATACAAAAAACAATGGAAGAAGAGATGACAAGGATTACTTTAGAAGAAGTAATCAAAGATATTCAGGACCGAATCGAAAAAGAAACATAAAAAAACAGAAAGCCATATCTTGAAAGTGCTGAAGATATGGCTTTTTTGCATAAATTCGGATACAAGTTTAATGTAAATTATGTTGACATAAGAAAATATTTGTGTTAGTATTTGTTGTAACAAATGTAGTTACAACAAATACTAATTCCTATTTTAGGATATATAAGAAACAGAAAGATGGAGAGCAAACATGAACACACAAGGTTTGATAAATTTTTATGAAGGTATCAAGGAAATAACGGTTTTGATAGGGGAAAGAAAGGACTTTTTTCTGGAGCTTTTGCTGGAGCATTTGACGATTTCTTTGCTATCCATTTTGATTGCGATCGTATTAGGAGGAATAGCCGGAATCCTGATTAGCGAGTTTCATCGTTCTGCCAAACCGACACTGGGAGTGATTAACTTTCTTTACACGATACCGTCGATTTCGATGTTGGGATTTTTGATTCCTTTTTCCGGTATCGGCAATGTAACGGCTGTGATAGCACTGACCATTTATGCTCTTTTACCGATGGTCAGAAGCACGCATACCGGAATGACCAATATAGAGCCGGCTGTTTTGGAAGCGGCAAAGGGAATGGGCAGTACCCAATCACAAATCTTATTTAAAATCAAACTGCCGCTGGCAATGCCCATTATTTTGGCAGGTATCCGCAATATGGTGACAATGACGATTGCCCTTGCCGGCATTGCCTCATTTATCGGGGCAGGTGGTCTAGGAGTAGCCATTTATCGGGGAATTACTACCAACAATAGTACAATGACGATGGCAGGTAGCCTTTTGATTGCTTTTTTAGCATTGACGATGGATGTGCTTTTGGGTTTTCTTGAAAAAAGACTAAGCAAGCGCTGTGTCAAGGCCAAAAGAACCAATCGAATTGTGGCAGGCATTCTTTTAATCGTGGGAATTGTCATTGCGGTATTTTCCTTTTTCTCTAAGGGAATGCAAGATATGATTCGAGTAGCGACTAAGCCAATGACCGAGCAATACATTTTGGGAGAGATGCTGGACATTATGATTGAGCAGGAAACGGGACTAAAGGTAGAGCTGCAACAGGGTATCGGCGGCGGTACTTCCAATATCCAACCGGCAATGGAAAACGGTGAGTTTGATATCTATCCGGAATACACCGGTACAGGCTGGAATATGGTGCTGAAAAAGGATGGTTTATATCAAGAAACTCTTTTTGAACAGATGCAACAGGAGTACCAAAATAAATTTGGAATGAAATGGCTGGGAATGTATGGATTTAATAATACATACGGTTTGGCGGTGCGTCGAGAGATTGCCGAAAAGTATAATCTAAAAAGGTATTCCGACCTAAGCAAGATTGCAAATGGACTTATTTTCGGTGCAGAGTATGATTTCTTTGAAAGAGAAGATGGCTATGATGCTCTGCGTAAGGCATACAATTTTAATTTCAAACAAACCGTCGACTTAGACATTGGACTGAAATATCAGGCAATGGCACAAGGGAAAATTGATGTTATGGTTATTTTCACAACGGATGGTCAACTGGCAGCAGCCGATATTGTGGTGCTCGAAGATGATAAGGCTTTTTATCCGTCGTATTTGTGCGGTAATATTATTCGTATGGAGGTACTGGAAAAACATCCGGAGTTGCAGACGGTTTTTGAAATGCTGTCAAATACCATTCGGGATGAAGATATGGCAAGGATGAACTATGCCGTAGAAAGTGAGGGCAAAGAGCCGAGAGAAGTGGCAACGGAGTTTTTAATAAAAGCAGGATTGATGAAACAGGATTAAACCGGAGGAGAAAATGAATCCAATTATAGAATTTAAAAAGATTAGAAAAGTGTATGGCGATAAGGTGGTACTGCCGGAGCTGAATCTTTCCATTGCCAAAGGTGAATTTGTTACGATTATCGGTTCGTCAGGCGGCGGAAAGACGACAGTTCTGAAAATGGTAAACGGATTGATTGTACCGACGAGCGGTGATATTTTCATTGATGGAGAAAATATAAAAGATAAAAATATTACCGAGCTTCGGCGGAATATCGGTTATGCGGTTCAGGGAAGTGTACTTTTTCCGCATATGACGGTTGAGGAAAATATATCTTATGTGCCAAATTTATTGAATAAAAGAAATAAAGAGAAGACAAAGGCGGCTGTTTCCAAATGGATGAAAATTGTGGGTTTGGAAGAAGAACTAAAAAATCGCTATCCTGCGGAGCTTTCGGGTGGACAGCAGCAAAGGGTGGGAATTGCCAGAGCTTTGGCAGCGTCGCCGGAGCTACTTCTCATGGATGAGCCGTTTGGTGCGGTCGATGAAATTACTCGTGGTCAGTTGCAGTCAGAGCTGCGGCAGATTTATGAAAAAACCGGCATTACTGTGCTTTTTGTTACCCACGATATATCCGAAGCCTTAAAACTTGGTACCAAAGTGCTTGTGATGGATAAGGGTGAGATTCAGCAATATGCCGAGCCGAAAGAACTCTTAAGAAATCCGGCCACCGATTTTGTAAGACAACTGGTGGATAAGGAAAGATGCATTCCGGAAGATATGCTGTCAGGCAGTGAGCATTGTGGGATGAAATAGGAAAAAGAGACTTGACCTGTCCGTTGGGGGCTATGATATCCTATGTTCACAAAGGAGGTATATAAAATGCTTAGAAGTGAAATTGAAAAGAATAGCGGACTAACCAGAAAAGCGATTGAGTACTATGAGGAAAAGGGCTTGATTCAACCAAGCAAGAACGAAAGTGGCTATCGGGAATATTCGGAAGAGGACTTGACAATTTTGAGAAAAATTTTTGTTTTTCGTAGACTGGGTTTCGGTGTTGCTGAAATTTCAGAGTTGCTTCATTATGGGGATAGTTTTTTAACTTCGATACTTAGAAAAAAACAAAGAGAAGGTGAAGTCCAAAAGAAAAAAATGGAATTGCTTGAGAAATTGACAAAGGATAAATCTTTAGAAGATATTTTAGTAGAATTGTCCGCTTTAGAAAGAGAGGAGAGTATTTATAGCAGATTGGAAATGGCATTCCCCGGTTACTTCGGTCAAGTCTTTTTTGCTGCCTATCAGCCATTTTTAAAGGAGCCTTTGACAGCGGAAGGAGAGAATGCTTTTCAGGAGTATATTACTTTTTTAGATAATATGCCACGCTTTCATCTAAGTCAGGAAGAACAAGATTATATTGAAACGATTGCTCAAGGAATCACACATCAAGACCTGTATGAAATTACCAATGAAAAAATTAAGGCAGTGAATCATTTGGACACATGGTTGGAAGAAAACCAAGAAATCATCGCACAATATAAGGCTTATAAAGACAGTGAAGAATATCAAAATAGTTTGGTGAAAAGGATTCAGGATAAACTACAGAATTATATGCTGGAATCTCAATACTATGAGAAAGCAATTCCTCTTTTAAGAACATTTAGTAAGAGTTATGATGAGTATTATCGCCGAATGTTAATTGCTGATGAAAGATTTAAAGAGAAGTTTTAGGAATAGAATAAAAACAGCTATTGCCCAAAGAGAAAGGGTGATAGCTGTTTTTTTAGTGTATAGAATGGAAATTTGGGAATAAATATGATAAAATGCTAGTAATAGAGTTTGAAGCACGAGAGCGGCGAGCCCATGTGCCCGCTCTTCGGAGCGGGATAGAGTCAAAAAAGACTGTGTGAAAGTTGAGTGATACATTTATGGATAGTGAAAGGGAAGTAGTATCCATAAGAAGATAAGAAATGTAAGTCGAGTAGGAAAGGTGTGTGAAAAAGATTGGATAAGGCAACGATCAAAAACTTGATTGAAAAATTAAATCACGACGAACGAATGGATTTGATTATGCGTATGGCTTCTTTAAGTGAAACGGCACAAAATGTTTTACTTGATTTTTGTATGCAGAATGAAAAAAATAAAAAGAGTGCAAATTATATTTTGATAGTGGAGCAACGGTTGATGCAGTATTGGAGAGAAGCGGAATCCATTATTGCCGAATTTGACTGTTATGGAGGAGGATGCGAAGGAGAGGAAGAGATAGCATATGATTTGCTGGAACAAATGATAGAGTTGATAGAAAACAATACTTTACCTTGGCCGGTAAGAAAATCACTTTTAGACGATATCATAGACTGGATTTATTCTGATAACAGTGGATTTTCCGATTATCTGATAGATCTTATTTTTCTGCTGTGTGTAAAAAAGCAAGAAAAAAAGTATATGGCAGATTTGTTATCAAAAGCACGCAACAGCTATTATAAAGACATGGCAGCAAATACTTATTTGGAAATTGGAGAGGATGAAAAATTTCTACAAATAAGAGAAGAAAATTTAGAATATGCTTCAGATTTTGTTCAACTGGCAAAGTATTATCAACGAAAGAAGGATGAAAAGAAGGTGCTGGAAATTGCTCAGAACGGACTGAAAAAATGTCAATACGCAAAAGATGAATTATACGAATTTTTATACAAATACTATAATAAAACCAAAGATGAAATCTCACTGGCAAAGCTGTATAAGGATTCCTTGAAGGAAAATAACGATAGAATGGTTGAATTAATGTATCGGCATTATAAAAAGGCAGGGAACTATAGTGAGAAAAAAGCGGCCCTTTTGAGATTATTTTATCATGGAAAAAATCAAGATGTATTAAAGCTATATAAGGAATGTAGAAATGAATTGACAAAGGATGATTTTATCAAGGAAGAACCGGGAATTATCAATGTAATAAAAAAGATAAGTCTATCGGTATATTTTGATATTTTACTGGAAAAAGATCAGACAGAGGAAATCTTGAATTATTTGATGGAAAATGGCATATCGATGTTTAACTGGACACTGGATACAGGCAAATACTGTGATAAACTTGCCAACAAACATCCAAGAGAGATTGTCGAAATCTATTGGAATGAGGTGGAAAAGAATTTACGTATAACCGATCAGATGTATTATGCTCGTACCACCGCTGTATTAAAGAAAATAAAAAAAATCATGCAGAAGCAAAAATGGCTGGATGAGTGGGAGGAAAGATACCAAAAATTACGGGAAACTCATAAAAAGAAGAGGCTATTATTAAGTATGTTGAAAGATTTATAGAATTGCTTGGTGGTGCATATGAAAGATACCGATTTGTTCAATAAGATTTTTACTAACCGGCTAAATTTGGCAGAAAAATCCGTACTGGCTGAATTAAAATATTTTTCATGATGGAGACTATTGTGGCCGGAAGGGGACAATGATATAATCGTAATGCAAAAGTTTTTAAAATAAAAAATGGTATTCCCCAAAAATTGTTCAATAAAGGAGCTGTTTGAAATTCATTTCGGAAGCGAAAAGATAGTGTTAAAGTGAGGCACTTCATGGATTTGAAAGAAAAAATCATCAAAAAACTAAAGCAATATTCAAAGAAGACTATCGACTTCTTTAGCTTACAGTCCATGCTTGACGGAGACTGTGACAAAAGAAAATTGGAAGAGGCATTGCAAGACTTATTGGCAGATAAAGTGTTGGTATTGCTATCGAAAAATCCTAGTCTGAGCTCCGGTAGTAAATTTCGGATTGATAAAACTATTTTATACAAAGAGGAATGGGCATTGATTCGTAGAATGGAATGGGAGCTTGACAGCAGAATTCATTTCGATTATTACTATAAATATCCGTATGAAATAGAAAAAGATAAAGCAATCTTGCGAAAAATTCATCACTCGATTCAGGAGGAAACAATTTTTGAAGAATACTATTTGCCGGAACTTTCTCTTCGTCTGGTAGGGGATGAGAAATGGCTGGAGTATAAAGAAGGCAAGCAGTTTTTAAAAAGGATTGGGCTGTGGGAGCATTTTACCGTTGGCGACCGTTATGAGCCGATTGCTTTTGCTTTAAATCCGGTCTTTCTGAGCAGGGAGCAAAAAAAGCCGGCAGAGGATACCATTTATTATCACCTAATTGTGGAAAATAAAACAACTTTCAAACAAATCATGAATATTCTGGCAGGGACGGAGCTAACAACCGTTATTTACGGACAGGGCTATAAGATTATTTCTTCTTGCCGAATGCTGGAAGATCAGTTGCCCTTAAAGGGAAACCATCAATTCCTGTATTTTGGTGATTTTGATAAAAAAGGGATTGAGATTTTTGAAACACTGAAAGGACAAATCGAAGTTCGTTTACATCAGGAGCTATATCAAGAATTATTTAAAAAAACAGCTGCCTATGGACATGAAAATCAAAACTGTGCCGGAGAAAAAATCGAAAGATTTTGCAGTCAGTTTGAAGAAGCCAAGGATCTGATACAGTTAATTGAAAATGGAAGTTATTTGCCGCAAGAAATGTTATCGGAAGAGGAAATGAAAAAAGTGTTAGCAAGGGGAAAAAATGATTGATTACAGCAAAACCTTAGAAGGTTATCATGAGAGAATGCAAAAGATTGCCCTTTTTCAAATATTTTCCGGTATGGATAGAAAAAGGAAACAGGACAAGTCCGGTAAAAGTATCAGTTATCCGGACTTGCTTTTATGCAGTCTTTTGTTTTTCTTTGAAAATATGCTGGCTAGAAATTATAAAACCACCAAGTCGGATTTGGCGGATTATTTAAAAAGGACTTGCAGTATGACTTATCAACTGGAAGATAAGGATTACTTAGCCATTGCGGTGGAAATCATTGAAAGTCTTAGACCTGCTGATGGCAAAAAGACGGAGTACCGTTTTTTCAATTTTGAAACCGAAAAAGAAGATGCCGTCAGTTACCATGTATTAAAGGTGAGCGGTTGGGATAGAGAAGAAAATAAGCAGTATTATACTTTGGATGAGGATGGATTGGAGCTGATTTTTGCTACCAAGGAATTTTACACGGAGTTCTCTCTATCGATTAGTCAGCTGATTTTGCGGAAACAGCTGGAAAAAGGAGAGTTTCATTCGGCGCTCAGGCAAATTGATGAAATGCGAATCAATGTCAACAGTATTAAGGAAAATATGCAAAAAATTCGAACGGAGATTATCGGCAATATTATTTCCGATGATGTTTATCAAAGATACAAAGGTATTATTTTAGCGGTTAATGAAAGACTGGAAAGAGAACATATTGAATTTAGCGAACTGGTAGCTTTTGTCAGAGAAACCAAGATGCGTTATGAGCAAAATATGAATCGGACGGAAAAGGAACGAAAGCTATATAATATTCTGCTGAAAGTAGATACGGAATTAAATGAAGTGCATAATAGCCATACTCTTTTGCTGGAGGAAAGTATTGAACTAAAAACAGTGGCCTTGGAAGCAGCCAGAGAAATGCTTTATCATGTGGGAATCGATGCTTTTAATTTTGAACAGGATATCGTCAAAAAGATTATGACGATTCCTTTGCCGTTAGAGTCGGTAAAAATGTTTGCCGGGCCATTTCTCGGCTTTTCCCGGCAAACCTATTGGTCGCCGCTTCGAGTGTTTCAAAGACAAAGAATGGAGCGAGAAAAAGAAGAAGAAAAAAGCCGTTCCTTTTTTCTGCCGCTTTCAGAAGATATCAAAAAAGTGGAACTGGAGTGGAGTCAGGAGCTATATGCCAAAGCATGGGATTTTATTTGGAACAATGCGAAAGGAAATCAGATTAGCAGCCGTGATGTCTTAAATGCTTTGCAAAAATATCCTGTAGCAGAGAGTTTAGAAACCGTGGAACAAGAAGAAAAAAGTCCGCAGGTAGAGAAAAAGCAGCTTGGGCGAAACTATCGCCAGCAGTCGGAAAATTATCTGAAACGCTACATTCTCCAATTTTTCTTGTTGGTTCATCATTTTGGCACTTTGGATATTACAGCCATTCAAGCTAGTGAAATGCATGTATTTTATAAAGCATTTCTAGGTGTAAAGGGAATAAAGACTATCAAAGCCCTAGCTTTGAAGGAGAAAGTAGAAAATGATTTTGCGGAAATGACCGAAATCCGAATCGAAGTTTTGAAAGAAGATTAAGGTAAAGGTAAAGGTACAGGCGTAAAATTTACTGGTAGATTTAGTGAAAATACCGCTTTTGAAAATGGAAAATAGATTTTTATGTCATAAGAAAACGAAACAAAAGTAAAATATAAACGGAGGATATTCCAATGCAAATGTCGCAAATTATGGAAGCACATAAAATATATCATCGTTTACTGCAAAACGGAAAAGCTTCCAAGGAAGATTGCCGAGCAATTGCAGAGCCGGAAGTTCGGCAATTAGTGGAGAGCTTTGCAGCTGAGGCCAAAGCTGCCATTATTGGAGCAGGAGACTATTATTACTTTATTCCCCTGACGGAGGGCTCGGATTATCATCGCAGCAACGAAGAAATCAGGAAATTTCTACCTGGTAACAGTAAAAACATAGATATTTACATGATGTATTTGGCGATTATTATTTTGGTGGGAGAGTTTTATAATAGCTACCATACATCGCAAATGACCAGAGATTTTCTGACAATAAGTGATTGGCTCGCAAGCATGAATGAAAGACTGGAAGCACTTGGTGCTATCGGTACAGAAAAGTTAAAGCAGTTGGAAAGGGAGTATGAATATAACTGGTTGGGAATTATTGAGCGTTGGAATGAGCTGGATATCATAAAAGAGGGTACCAAGGAAATTGCCACTACAAAATCTCGAAAGGCATTTTTAGGCAATGTCATTCGTTTCTTGCAGGCAGAAGAGTTGGTAGAGGAAGTCGGACCGGAAGAATACTGTTTAACGCTGAAAATGAGGATTATTGTTACGCATTATTTTATGGATTATCAGTACAATCGGGGAATTCTGGACTTGATTTATCATTTTACGGAGAAGGATGAAGAGGAAGGAAAGTAAACGGATTGGCTGGATTTAGCTGAGAACATGGAATTTACGATTTTGGACTTTAACTGGTTTAAAGTAATTTGTATGTTATTTGAAGTGATATTGAAGTTGACTTTGAAGTTATCTTGTAGTATTATTGAAGTAATTCAAAATCGAGGTGATGACATATGTATTTAGAAGAGATTATAGGCGAAATAAAACTGGAAAGTGACAAGTTTGAGAGTAAGGCAGTTTTAAATCGAAGTGAGGTGATTGGTTGGCTGAAAAGTGTTGCAGGTTTTGCCAATGCCTCCGGCGGTGAATTATATATCGGAGTGGAAGATAAGACAAACAAATTGATTGGATTCAGCAGGGAAGCTGCCGACAAGGAAAGGAATTATTTCAATAATCAGGTAAATGAGCATATTACGCCCAGACCTCAAATGAAGATATCCTTTATTCGGTATGAAATAAAGGAAAAGGAACGCTTTGTAATAAAGGTGAGTATTGAAGAGTCGGCAGTAAAACCGGTAATTGTAAAATACAAAAATATTCCGTCTATTTTTATGAGAAGAGATGGCTTTACCAATGGTGCAACCTATGAAGAAATCATTGAAATGAGTGTAAAAAGCAAAAATACCCAGTATGATATTTTAGTTTCAGACATAAAGTATGATAGAGAAAAGTTATCGGATTTGCATCATTTTTATGAAGAACACAATGATGGTAAAAAACTAAATGAAAAGTCCTTGCGGTCATTGGGCTTCATGAATGAAGAGGGCTATTTATTAAATGGTGCAGTTTTGTTTTTGGATGGCTACAAAGAGAGAAAAACAGAGGTACAATGTTCTTTATTTTCCGGCTTTAGTAGGGGAAGCGAAAGAATCGTTACAATAAACCGATATAACGGTAATATTACATCAACCATTGATTATATTATGGATTTTGTAAGGCAAAGAATGAATCGCACGATTATAAAGCTGGATAATGTACGAATGAATATAGATTCCTATCCGGCTAGGGCTTTGTTTGAAGGAGTGATAAACGCAGTAGCTCATCGTGACTATTATTTAGATGGAACCCAAATTCAAGTGGATATGTTTAAAGATCGATTGGAGATTTCATCACCGGGGGGATTCTACAGAGGTGAAAAACTGGAGAAAACCTATGAATTATCAGGGATAATTTCTAAACGGAGAAACGAGTTGATTTCCGGTGTTTTAGTTGCCTGCAATGTCATGGAGGCGGCAGGTACAGGATTTGATAAAATTATGGAAGAATATGCGTTTGCGGACATGGCACATAAGCCATATATCTATTCTGCATCGGATCACTTTACATTAGTGCTTCCTGATTTGACCTATGAAAAAGGTGTTGAAAATGAGAGGCTACCGGTATTAAACTTTAAGCCTGTTCCAAATGGCACCGAATTGGACGGAAAGGTATTGTCATTTTGCTATTTTAAGGCACATAAGGCAGCGGAAATAGCAAAATATCTTGGTATTACGGATTCAACATATTTTAGAAAGAAAGTACTTGATAATCTTGTAAAGCATGGGTATTTGGAAAAAAGCAAGATTTCAAGAGCATCATTTTATAAAACCAATCAGAATATGGTATACAGGGAATAAGGGAAAGCAATGATTAATTTCCCAAAGAATAAAGCATAAAAGACAACTTTTAAAAAGCCAATGAAGCATCGGAAAAGGTAACAAAAATGAGGTATCATCATGGCAACGATTGAAAAAGTAAGATTAACCAATATCATCTATGACAATGGCGGGAGAAGGTATAATGACATGACCTTTGATTTTCGCTCAGAGCATAGTGTGATTTTGTTGCAAAACGGTATAGGTAAAACGGTATTTATCCAGCTCTTGATGCAGGCGATTATTCCGCATTATGACGTAGCCGGTCGCAGAATCAGGGATACTTTGGTGCTGACCGGTGAGCCGGCACATATAGCAGTCGAGTGGTTGATTCGGGAAAAGCCCAGAACTTATGCGGTGACAGCGGTTTCTTTGTATCTCGACAATCAGGATTTAAAGTCTTTAAAGTATGTATATCAGTATGGAGAGGGTGATAATCAGGATATTTCCTCGATTCCCTTTTCGATTACGGAAGCAGACGGAAGTATTCGACCGGCTACTCGGTTTGAGATTTGGGAATACTATAAAGAAATGAAAGAAAAGCGAATGCTGGCAAAGACTTTTGATACGATAAGCTCCTATTGCAATTATTTGGAAAAGGAGCTATTTATCGTGTCGGAGCAGTGGAAAAAAATTGCTCTGATTAATAAGGAAGAAGGCGGAATGGATGCCTTTTTCAAAAATTGCGGTACCACTCGCCAGTTGATGGAGCATTTACTGATTCCGGTAGCGGAAGATGTCCTGATGACGGGAGAAAAAATCAATTTTGCCGATACCTTTGAAAAGCAAAGAGAAAACTTTAAACGGAACAAAGAATTGATGGCGGAGATTCGCAGACTGAAATCCGTTCTTTTGCAGATGGAAGCCTATATTCAAAAATACGCCGGTCATCATCAAGTAGAGATGGAATATGATAAAGCCGTTCTGAATCTCAAAGCTCTTAAAAAATATATTTTAACGCAGAAAAATCAAATCGAGCAGAGTCTTACAAAAACAAGGCAGGAATTAGCGGAGAACGAGCAAAAGCAAAGACAGAACAAATTTCAAGAGATATCATGGAAGATTCGCCATTTGGAAGAGGAGGCAGTTCATTTTTCTGAAGAAGAAAAAGAAATAAAATTACGCAAAGTACAAACGGAAACGGAATATGATACCCTTAGAAGCAGACTGGAAAGCATTGAAATCAGCATTTGTCATCACGAGATACAGTCATTGCAAGGGAAAATTGCAGAGTGTCAAAGGCAAATGGAGAGGTTAAGTCAGTCGCCGGAAGCGGAAACACTGGGAGAAGAGCTAAAAGAAGTCTATTCTTTTTTGCGTGGGTATTTTGAGGACTTACTGGCAAAGTATCGAGAGAAAGAAGCGGAAGTCGGGATTAGGCTGGAAAACAATCAAGCAGAGATGGAGCAAAACCGGTCAAAGCAACAACAGCTGCAAGAGGAATTGAACCGAATTCATTCGGAGAACGGTATCCGTAAAGGTACCATTCAAAGGCAAGAGAAAGAAATGCAGGAGCTGGCACATTTGCTGGATTTGTCCCCACAGGAATCCATAGATAGCAAAATGGAGTACAAGCAAAAACGGATGAGAGAAATTCAGGAAGAAAATAGTAAAATCGGAAAAGAAACGGTGGAGAGAAAACAGCAGATAGAAATCCTGGAAAATGAGAATAAAGAGTTGAATGAAAGGCGACAGGCCATTACCGAAAGTAAGGCAATGCTGACCACGGAAAGTCAGCTTCTGAAGGAAGCGGCTCTTGATGTGATGGTCAGAATTATCGAAGAGCTTGGCAACATTCCGCTGGAGCAAACGGATAGCTTGTATCATAGAGAAAGTCAAGTCATTCACTTGTTGGAAAATACTTTGCAAAAGAGAGAGAGAGTCTATCAGGAGTGCCTTGAAAAAGAGCGACTGGAAACAAGGCTCTATAGCATGTATGAGGGCAGTGAATATTTTGTAGCTGACCCCGCACTTTCTGAGATTGTATCGAAAATTACGGGAGATTTGCCAAGTGCTGTATTGGGTGCGAAATATGTGGATGATTTGTGCCAAAACTTTGGCTATGAGGAGGAGAAACTTTATGAACTTTACCCCTTTTGGGCAATTACATTGGTAGTTGGCGGAGAAGATATGGAAAAAGCCAAAAAGCTACTGGAAAAATATACCGATACATTGACCATGCATGTCATGATACTTAGTGTAGCGGAAATCAAACTCTTGCTAAGCAAGATAGAAAATTCACAAAGTGATTTCCTTTTGCATAGCAATACCGTTTTTCCGAGGGCATGGCTGGATAATCTGAATCAGGATTATTTTAGGGAGTGGAAAGAGAAACACAAGAAAGAAGCCGAAGTGGCAAAAGAGCAGTGTGAGGAAGCCCTTACCCTTTGGCAACAAGGGAAAAATTTGGAAGTTGCCATTGTTTCTTTTTTTAAGAAGTACCCCTTTGAAAAATTTCGGGATTTGAATGTTCGGATGGACAAGCTACTAAGTCAAGAAGAGGAACTGAAAAAATCCTCTTTGGAAAGGGAGAAGAAAATTGCATTTCATAAGCAAAAGATAGAGCAATATGAGCGGAAGATAAAGGAAAATGATAGGGAATTTCATGATTTGGTGAGTCGGTATGAAAAAGCTCAAAAATATAAAAGCATTCAAAAGGAATGCAAGCGTATGGAAATTGAGCTTGCAAACGGAGAAGCCTCTTTGCACCAAAGAGAAAAAGAAAAGCTATATCTGGAAAGAGAACAGCAAAGTCAGAAAGAGTTAGAAAAAGAGTATATGCAGGAAAGAAGCCGCTGGCAAACGGAGCGGGTGCGTATTTCGGCAAGAGAAATTTACCAAAAATCCTTATCCTATGAAATCAAATACAGCAAGGAATCTTTGGAAGTTCTTATCCAAAGAAGCGAAGCTCTGGAAAAGCAGTTGCGGGGGATTCGTGATGAAAAATCGCAAATGCAGGAGCAGGTAGATGCTTGGCAGAAGCAGTTAAAGAGAGTCCGGCAAGAAGAGGAAACCAAGCGGAAGAGAGCAAGAAGTCAGGTTCAAATATTGGATGATTTTGAGGAAGCGGAGCAGGAGTTACTGGACGATAAATTGCGAAAATTGGAGCCGGAGCTCCGTGAACTGGAGAGAGCAGAGGCGAAACTTTCTGTTCAAATCAGTGAATGGCTGAAAAAGATAGCAGAGGAAAAAGAGAAACTGGAAGCTATCGGCTTTAAGGAAGTCTTTATATTTGCGGTACCGCTTGTGATTGCCAAAAAGCAAATCGAAGAAGAAAAACAATTATGGAAGAAAGAAGCGCAAAGTTTGGCGGATAGCTTGGTAAAACTGGAAAAGGACTTAAAAAGAGAACAAGATTTTTGGTATGATTTGGAAGTGAAAGAACAAAGATATCAAAAAGTGTTTATTTATAAGGATACGGATAAGTACTCAGATTTAGTGGGCGAGAATGATTTTATCAATTATGGTTATGATCCGGAAAAAATGGTCAATCACTATGTTAAATTAGTGGAAAAGGCATGTTTTCATTATGAAGAAAGTTCGAAGCAAATGATGCAGGAGCGGGAGATTTATCAGGAGTTTTGCCGGAAGAATATCGAGGACTCTCGTTTGCGAAAAAACTGTGTGGATAGTATTACAAACAGTCATAATTATGAGGAGCTATTACATGTTCAGGATAAAATCAGCTTTGGCATTAAACGGAGCATTGAAATGACGGAAGAAAATATGCGACAAAGTGAGGAAGATTTGCAAACTTTTCTTAGTCATTTATCCGGTTTTTGTCTGCGCCTGTTGGAAGAGATTCGGGATATTCAGTATAAAACCAGAGTAGTCACCCAAAACGGTTCTCAGCTGATATTTGAATTTGGGATTCCCAAACTGGAAAACGAAGCGGTGAAAAGCACACTGCGCAGTTATATTGAAGAAATTATCTATAAATATGACCGTTTTCGTGAGCAGGAGGAAGATGCGACAAGCAAAGAGGAAGCCGGACGAGAAAAGAAAGCTTTGCTAAGCCGGGATTTTAACTCCGCTCAGCTCATTTGGAAAGCATTAGGTGATGAAAGCATACGAATTAAATGTCGTAAAGTGAATGACCGAACGGAACTATCCAAAAATCTGTTTGATTGGGAAACTTCACAAAGATGGTCAGGCGGTGAGGGCTGGAGCAAAAATATGGCTCTGTTTTTAGCGATTTTAAATTACATTGAAGAAAAGAAGTATATTCCGGAAAATGAAGGAAAAATCGGTAGAACTGTGGTGCTGGACAATCCGTTTGGCAAGGCTTCCAGCAGGTATGTATTGGAGCCGGTGTTTTACATTGCCAAAAAGCTGGGCTATCAAATCATTGCCCTGACTGCCCATGTGGAAGGGAAATTTATCAGTGATTTCTTCCCGGTGGTATATAGCGGTATTAGTATAGAAGCGGCGGATGCGGAAGTAGCAACTCAAATTCTGGATTTTAAATGTAGCCTGAATATGGCACATTTACGGCAGAAGGAGTTTTAGGGGGAGAGGCAGAAGTATAAATGAAGATTAGAAAAGAGGAGAATATGGCAGAAAATACAAAAGCATCCACAGCCAATGCACAGAAAGCGGAGCTTTATCGTAAAATTTGGGCGATTGCCGATGATGTAAGGGGAGCGGTGGATGGCTGGGATTTTAAACAATATGTGCTAGGCATTTTATTTTATCGCTTTATTTCGGAGAATATGGCGGAATATTTTAACTATGCGGAGCATGAAGCCGGCGATACCGCCTTTCGTTATGCCGATATTAGCGATCAAGAAGCAGAAAAGGACTTTAAACCGGGTACGGTAGAAGATAAGGGTTTTTTTATTTTACCAAGTCAGTTATTTGTCAATGTAGTCAAAAATGCCAGAACGAATGAAGATTTAAATATAGACTTAGCCAATATTTTTAGATCTATCGAAGCAAGTGCAGTCGGATTCCCATCGGAAAATGATATTAAAGGATTATTTGAAGATATTGATACCACCAGTAATCGTTTAGGCGGAAGTGTTGCTGAAAAAAACGCAAGGCTGGCGGATATTTTAACCGGAATTGCTAGTATCAATTTTGAGAATTTCAGAGATATGGATATTGACGCTTTTGGGGATGCCTATGAATATCTAATTTCTAATTATGCAAGCAATGCCGGAAAGTCCGGAGGTGAGTTTTTTACACCGCAAACGGTATCTAAACTTTTAGCAAGACTGGTAATGGATGGCAAAACAACCATTAATAAAGTATATGATCCAACCTGCGGGAGCGGTTCTCTTCTTCTGCAAATGAAAAAGCAGTTTGAAGAGCATATCATTGAAGAGGGATTTTTTGGACAAGAAATCAATATGACCAATTTTAATTTGGCTCGAATGAATATGTTTTTGCATAATATTAATTATAATAATTTTTCTATTATGCGTGGCGATACCTTGCTTAATCCTTTGCACAAAGAGGAAAAACCATTTGATGCCATTGTCTCAAATCCACCGTATTCCATCAAGTGGGTGGGGGATGCAGACCCTACTTTGATTAATGATGAGCGATTTGCACCTGCCGGAAAATTGGCACCGAAATCTTATGCCGACTACGCTTTTATTATGCACTCTCTTAGTTACTTATCAAGCAAAGGTCGGGCGGCGATTGTTTGTTTTCCGGGGATTTTTTATCGAAAAGGAGCGGAGCAAACAATCCGTAAATATTTGGTAGATAATAACTTTATTGACACGGTAATTGCCTTACCGGAAAATTTGTTTTTTGGGACTTCGATTGCCACTTGTATTTTAGTACTGGCAAAAAATAAGACGGAAAATAAAGTGTTATTTATTGATGCAAGTAAAGAATTTAAGAAAGAAACCAATAATAACAGTTTAACGCCGGAAAATATCAACAAAATTGTAACGGCATTTCGTGAGAAAAAAGATAAGGAGTATTTTACTAGATTTGTAGACAATACGGAAATTGCAGAAAATGACTATAATTTATCGGTGTCTACTTATGTGGAAAAAGAGGATACCAGAGAGAAGATAGATATCAAAAAATTGAATCAGGAAATCAAGGAAACGGTTACCAGAATTAATCATTTAAGAGCTGCCATTGATGAAATTGTAAAGGAGCTGGAAGATGAAGAATGAAATGATTATCTATCATACCGAAGACGGCAGGGCACAAATTCATTTGCATTTAGAAAACGGCACCATTTGGCTTAATCAAAGTGAAATTGCGGAACTTTTTCAGACGACCAAGCAAAATGTCAGCAAACATATTAAGGCAATATTTGCAGATGGGGAGTTGGAGGAAAAAACAACTGTCAACTATAAGTTGACAGTTCAAGTAGAAGGAATAAGAGAGATTCAGAGGACAATCGCTTTTTACTCCTTAGATATGATTTTAGCGATTGGTTATCGGGTTCGCTCTGTGATAGGGATGCAGTTTAGAAATTATGCCACTACAGTATTAAAAGAATATTTAATCAAGGGCTTTGCAATGGATGACGAAAAACTGAAAAACTTTGGTGGTGGAAATTATTGGGATGAGCTGAAAACAAGGATTCGGGATATTCGTACCAGTGAGAAAGTTTTTTATCGGCAAGTACTCGATATTTATGCAACCAGCATTGATTATGATGCCAAAGCGGATACGAGCATTCAGTTTTTTAAAATGGTACAAAATAAAATTCATTATGCAGTTCATGGAAGTACAGCTGCGGAAGTGATATATCAGCGAATTGATAGTGAAAAAGAGTATCTGGGATTATTGAGTTTTTTGGGGAGTAAACCAACTTTAAAAGAAGCAAAAATAGCAAAAAACTATTTGACGGAAAAAGAGTTAAAAATACTTGGTCAATTAGTCGAGGGATACTTAGCATTTGCCGAAAGGCAGGCAGATAGGCAAATTCCGATGACGATGAAAGATTGGGTAAATCATCTGGATAGTATTTTAACTTCTACCGGTGAAAAATTATTACAAAATGCCGGCAAAATCTCTCACGAGCTGGCTATGGAAAAAGTGAAGGCAGAATATAAAAAATATCAGGAAAAGACCTTAAGCAACGCCGAGCGAGATTATTTAAGAGAAATTAAAGCACTGGATAAAAAATTAAAAGGTGGCAAGCAATGACCAAAATAGAGGAATTATTAAAAAATGAAAAAGTGGAATGGAAGAAGTTAGGGGAAGTGTTTCGTAGACTACAAGGAACAACAATTACCGCTACAGAAATGAAAAAAATTAATAGATTAGGTGGCGATATTCGTGTTTTTGCAGGGGGAAAGACTGTTGTTGATACATTTGAGAGTTTAATAGAAAAACCTAATATAATAAGAGTTCCATCTGTATTAGTCCAATCAAGAGGAAATATAGATGTCGTATATTATGAAAAGCCGTTTACATTTAAAAATGAAATGTGGGCATATACAACGGATAATAAGATTATGGTAAAATATTTATATTATTTTTTGCAGAATGATATTCAGAAATTTAGAGATAAAGCATTAGCGAAAGGTTCATTTCCTCAAATTTCAATAGATGATACGGATAAGTATTTGATTCCCATCCCCAGCCTAGAAATACAAGAAAAAATTGTAAAAACACTTGACAAATTCCAAAATTATGTTACGGAGCTTAACGCGGAGCTTAACGCTAGGACTTGTCAATATCATTATTATCGAGATATGCTTTTGAGCGAAGAATATTTAAAGAAAGTATCAGAAAAAGTGGATAAAGAAATTGTGCAAATTGCAAAATTAAAAAATGTTTGTAAGATAATCAGAGGGAAAAGATTAGTACGAAGTGAATTAGAAAAATCAGGTAAGTATCCGGTTTTTCAAAATAGTGTGAAACCACTAGGATACTACAAAGAAAAGAACTTTCAAGGGGATAAAACATTTATAATTTCAGCAGGAGCGGCGGGGGATATCGTCTATCAGGAAGAGGATTTCTGGGCAGCGGATGATGTCTTTGTCTTGGATGCTTCAGAAGAAATAATCAATAAATTTTTATATTATTTTTTGATGAAAAAGCAATTTATAATTAAATCAAAGGTTAGAAAAGCGAGCATTCCTAGATTATCACGAGAGGAAATAGAAAAAATTGAGATTCACTATCCGTCAAAAAAAATACAAAAAGATATTGTAAGGATTTTGGATAGATTCCATGCGTTGCTTTCTGAAACAACCGGCTTACTCCCACAGGAAATCAAGCAACGCCAAAAACAATATGAATTTTATCGTGAAAAACTATTGACATACACACACACACACACAATAGTATCTGATGATTTTCTTGCTCTTATCAAAGAAGCGGCGGATATTGTGGGAGTTTCTTTATCTGAAAAAGTTGAATGGAAAACATTAGCTGAAGTTACTTTAGAAGTAGATAATATAAAATGGAGTGAATACGATAAAGAGAAAGTAAAGTATATTGATTTATCTTCGGTAGATAGAATATTCCACAGTATTTCGGGGATACAATATATAGATAAGGAAAATGCTCCAAGCAGAGCAAAACAGGTGGTCTGTGAAAATGACATTTTATTTGGAACAACCAGACCGTTGCTACAAAGATTTTGTATGGTACCAAAAGAATGGAAGAATCAAATATGTAGTACAGGATTTTGTGTATTAAGAGCAAACGAGCAAGTAGTTTTACCAAAATGGATATACTATTTTGTATCGTCGACTTACTTTTACAGGAAAATAGAGTATATGCAAACCGGTACAAGTTATCCTACTGTTTCAGATAAGGATGTAAAATCGGTAAAGATACCTCTTCCTTCACTAACCGTACAAAAATATATTGTAAATATTTTGGATAAATTTGATGCCTTGGTAAATGATTTAACAAAGGGACTACCCAAAGAAATAGAGTTACGAGAAAAAGAGTATATTTATTATCGGGAAAAGCTTCTTGCTTTTCCCAAGGACCTAGAGGAGTAAGAAAGAAAAGGAGACTTTGGATGTCAGGAATGAAACGCAAATGAAACGAAAAAAAATACGTTGCATTTGCGTTTCGTAATATGTTATATTTAGAGTATATGGAGGAGGTGCAAATGAAAGAAAAACGATGGATAGAATGGAAAGAAAATGTTAGTTCGGCTTTTTTGAAGACCGTATCGGCATTTGCAAATTTTGGAACCGGAAAAATATTATTCGGCATGAAAGATGATGGTAGTATCAAAGGAATTTTAAATCCGGATGAAGTATGTTTAGATATAGAAAATCGCATTAATGACAGTATAAAACCCAAACCGGACTTTGCACTTGAAATCAATTGGAAAACTAAGGTGATTACCTTAGAGGTCAGAGAGGGGGACTTTAAGCCATATTTATACAAGGGAAAAGCATATAGAAGAAGTGATACGGCAAGTATTGAAGTGGATCAAATTGAGCTAAAGAGATTGATTTTGATGGGAGAGAATTTGGCTTTCGAGGAACTTCCGTCAGAGACGCAAGATTTGACCTTTCAAAGTTTTTCAGAGATAGTAAGGCAAAAACTGAATATTGACAATTTAAGTAAGGATGTCTTAAAGACTTTGGGATTCTATACAAAAAAAGGAGAACTGAATCATGCGGCAGCATTGTTTGCCGATAAGAATTCATTTGCCGGTATTGATATTGTAAGGTTTGGTTCTTCGATTAGTCAAATTTTAGAAAGGGTAACTTTCACCAATCAGTCAGTGTTAGAAGAATATCAACAAGCGATTCGGATGTTTGAAAAAAATTATCAATATGAGCAAATCATAGGGATGGAACGCAAGCCTAAGGAACGCATTCCGGTAGAAGCCTTTCGTGAATCGCTTGCCAACGCTATCGTTCATAGAACTTGGGATATTTTTTCTCATATTCGGATTGCCATGTATCCGGATCGAATAGAAATTTATTCGCCCGGCGGTCTGCCAATAGGAATTAGTGAAAAGGAATATTTGCTGGGATATATTTCAAGACTCCGTAATCCAATTGTAGCGAATGTATTTTTTCGGTTGCAGTTCATAGAAATGTTTGGGACAGGCATTCGACGCATTAAAGATAGTTACAACAAATATGATAGAAAACCGATTTTTAATATTTCAGAAAATAGCATTTGTGTTATTTTGCCTGTGATAGATGGGCTGAGAGAAGTAAGTTCAGAGGAAGCGGTTATTTTAGATAATTTATCCTCAGGAATTCGTTTGTCTAGTAGTGAGCTTATTTTAAAAACCGGTTTTGCCAAGAATAAGCTGATTCGTTTGCTAAATTCATTGCTGGAAAAGAATTACATACAGAAAGTAGGAAACGGTAGAGGTACCAAATATAGTTTATCATAAAAGGATAAGAGTCTCCGAAGCGATTATATTACCTTTTCGGAAAGGTTTTTTAAGAAAAAGAGTATATTTTATTATCGGGAAAAGCTTCTTGCTTTTCCAAAGATGCTAGAGGAGTAAGAAAGAAAAGGAGTTTTCGGATGTCAGGAATGAAACCAATTTATAATACTTCAACCATTGCGGAAATGACGAATGGGATTATTTTAGCAAGTTTTGAAAAACCGGAACGGGTGTATGACAGCTATCAGACAGAACAGCAATTAGAAAATGAATTGTTAAATGCTTTGGAGTTACAAGGCTATGAAAGATTTTATGCGAAAACGGAAAAAGAATTATATGATAATTTAAAATTGCAAATAGAAAAACTAAATAAAGTGTTTTTTTCAGAAGTAGAATGGAAACGCTTTCTCGTAGAGTATTTGGATTCTCCGAATGACGGAATGGTCGAAAAGACCGGAAAAATCCAAGAAAATCATATTTATGACTTTATTTTTGATGATGGTCATTTGCAGAATATTAAGATAATCGACAAAAAGAATGTACATAATAATGTTGTTCAAGTAATCAATCAAGTCAGTCAAACAGGATTGCACAGAAATCGCTATGATGTAAGTATCTTAGTGAACGGTTTGCCTCTTGTGCATATTGAGTTGAAAAAGAGAGGGGTTAATCTTCACGAAGCATTTAACCAAATACATAGGTATAGCAAGGAAAGTTTTAATTCGGAGAATTCTTTATATAAATATGTGCAAATATTTGTTATTTCTAATGGTACATACACCAGATATTTTGCCAATACTACGGCAACGAATAAAAATCATTATGAATTTACCTGTGAATGGGCAGATGCGAAAAATAGAGTGATTCGGGATTTGGAAGATTTTACGGCAACTTTTTTTGAAAAAAGGACATTGCTGGAAGTTCTGACCAAGTATTGTGTTTTTGATGTCAACAACACATTATTAATTATGCGACCATATCAAATAGCGGCGACGGAACGAATTCTGTGGAAAATATCCTCAAGTTTTCAAAACAAGAAATATGGAAAAGTAGAAGCCGGTGGATTTATTTGGCATACTACCGGCTCCGGCAAAACCCTAACCTCTTTTAAAACGGCAAAATTAACGACCGGACTTGACTTTATTGATAAGGTGTTTTTTGTAGTGGATAGAAAAGATTT
>JAUMXK010000118.1 GCA_030535295.1 Eubacteriales bacterium
TCAAACTTAGTGCAACTTCTAGCCCTACTAGAACTTACTTTGAAAATTTACCAAAGAAATCGATAAATGTTGGCCGAATAACTTATTTTCTTCCAGCTGTTTCATCCGTTTCAAATTGCGTTCTTGATAACCGGAACAAACAAAGATTTCTTCTTGACTTTCCGGAATAATTCTCGGTACATAGACTTTGTTGCCGTTTTCATCTCTTAAGGTCACAAAAGTCCAAAAAGTGGTTGCTGCCAAATAACGTTCTCCGGTGATTAAATCTTCTCCCAGAATTTTGGCAAAGACTTCAATGGATGTATTTCCTGCTCCGGAAACAAAGGAATCAATACAAATCGAATGCCCCAAATGCAAAGGTTTTAAGAAATTCATAGTATCAATTGAAGCTGTTACTACTTTTGCCCGGCAATGCCTTGCTACACTGACCGCCACCGTTTCATCAATCCAGCTGGTCAGACGGCCGCCAAACAAGGTATTATGGCCATTCATATCAAAAGGTAATAATTGCTTGGTATGAACCACTCTGGTTTCCCGACAAAATTTATCTTGTAATCGAAGTCTTTCATCCATTTTTACATCCTCACTTTTCTTTTTTTTAGCATTCTTTTTTTGTATATTTTCTATGTTTTATATTTTTAGTATCTTCTATGTTTTATATTTTGCCGCTGTAGGCAATTTTTTGCTTTTATCCTATCTTTTACATATTCATATCCGGCTTTTCTCCTATGGTATCAAAGCTGACCTGTGGTATCAAAGCTGAAAAGAAATTTTCCTTCTTTTATCCTGCTTTATTACGCTTTTTCCATAATCGGTATGATAAATAAGGGATTCCCATTCTTTTCTATCATTTCCTTGATGGCAAAAGGAGATAACCAAAGGGTTTTAGTATTGTCATTGGGATGTGGGCCAATATTATCGTAGCCAAACAGTTCCTCATCCAAAATAACGGTAACAAGTGCTTTTTCGTCGTTTAGTATGCCGAAGGGGCTGACAGAGCCCGGTAAGACCTGTAAATATTGCCATAAAAAATCGGCATCTGCAAAACTAAGTGGCTTGCAGTTGATTTTACGGCGAATATCCTTGATGTCTACCCTTTTCTCCTGTGGTACCACAGCCAGAAAGAAGTTTTGTTTCTTTTCATCTCGCAAAAACAGATTTTTCACACCTACACTATTTTCGGGTTCTTTGATATCTACCAAATCCGAAACATGGTGAGCAGGTGCATGCTCTACAATTGCAAACGGTATCTTATTTTCGTTTAGGTATTGATAAACTTTTTGATATGCTTCCATTATGCTCTGATATCCTCGTATTCTTTATTCTTATTAAAAATATCTTTTGCAAACCAGCAGGTAGAATTGACTTTTAGGCCATGTTCACGAGCATAGTCAGACACTTCTTTGACTAAAAGTTTGCCAATTCCCTGCCCTTTTAAGGCAGCGGTCACCACAGTGTGCTCAACTGTAAGAATACCGTTATTTTCTGTAAAACTGATATAGGCATCTTTCTTATCATCTGCTCCAATAAAAAAGATACCCTTTTCTCTGATAATATTCATTTTCATTTCCTTTCTAAAGCATAAAAAGAGGATGCTGGATTACCCTTCCCCTTTCTTGTATATGACTTAATCTCAGGATTGCGGATTATTATTTTTTGGAATCCCCTGTTCGTATATATTAAAACAAAAAGATAAGGTAGAAATGTAAAGCCAGCATTCCTATGGAAGTCCACCAGAAATAGGCTTTCTTTATTTTGTGCCGAAAGACTAACATACCTAGCAATGCTCCAAAGGGGGCAAACAGCGTAGCAAAGAGCAAAGTTTTTTCAGAAATACGTCTTTTTTTGGCTTTGGCTTTGAATTTATCAATTCCGTAAATCAGAAAGACAAAGACTTGAATCACCACATAAAAGCCAATAAGGACAAAAGTATCTACAGCATTCATATTCCCCTCCTTTTTCCTTCTATTATATTCGCAAAAAAAGAGATTTGTCAATAAGGAAAAATGCAGATAAACCAAAAGGAATATCTGCATTTTTTGATTTGATTTATATTTCTTCCGGTAATATTTGATTTAACACAATACCAACCAATGCTGCTACCGCAAGGCCGCTGATGGATAAATTGGCTGCAAGCGGAAGTTCGCTGATACCGATTCCCAGTACCAAAATAACTGCAGAAATCAGTAAGTTGCGGCTATAGGCAAAGTCTAAATTCGAGGTGATAAGAATACGGACACCGACAGATGCAATCATACCGAATAAGATGATACTGACACCGCCCATTACAGGAACCGGAATGGATTGTACCAGATATGCCAAATGACCGGACATACTGAAGATAATTGCAAAAACTGCAGCGATTCTTAAAATAGCCGGATCGTATACCTTTGTTACTGCTAATACGCCGGTATTTTCGCTATAGGTTGTGTTTGCAGGACCACCTACCAGACCGGCAAACACGGTTGCGATTCCGTCACCGAAAAGGGTTCTGTGGATTCCCGGATTTTCAAAGAAATTCTTGCCGACAACGGCTCCATTGGTGGTGATATCACCGATATGTTCGATAAACACAACCAATGCAATCGGTGCAATTGCGATGATATTGCTCCAAGAGAAATTTGGAACTGTCAAAGCTTGATCCAGAATAGCACTGGATGAGAAGGTAAATACACTGGCATCTTTAAATCCGGATAAATCAACGAGATTTAACGGAATGGAAATAATGTATCCTACGATAACCGAAATCAGGATTGGTACCAGTTGGAAAAAGCCTTTAGTGAAAATAGAAATTACAATCATGGTAATTACCACAATGCAGGCTACCAAAGCGGATTTTAAATCAAATTGTCCATTTAGGTAAAAGGAATTGTTGATGGCTACCGGAGATAGTCTCAGCCCGATAACGATAATGATGGGTCCGGTGATAATCGGAGGGAAAAACTTCTTAACAGCGTCCACGCCCGCATAATAAATCACAACAGATAAGAGCATGTAGACAACGCCGGCAGCAATGATACCACCCTTTACATTTGACAGATTTTGTAAATAGGTGCCCCAGTTTTCGTTTGAAATCAATTCAGCCGGTGAAAAACCATTTGGATTCAAGGTCAATGCAATTGCTCCGATAAAAGCAAATGATGAACCCAAGAAGACAGGAACAATTTTCTTGGTTACAAAATGAAATAACAGAGTTCCTACACCTGCTGAGAAGATAGCTATGGCCGGATTTAAACCTGTTAAAAACGGAACCAACACAGTAGCGCCGAACATGGCCAGAACGTGCTGTATTCCTAAAAGCAATTTCTTGTGGGTACTGATTTCGCTCATTTTTTCCTCCTTTTTTCCTAAAAAAAAGATTAAGTGTCTACTTAATCTTAGTTGTATAATACGTAACAAAAGGCTCTATTAAGATTTATCGAAGATTCAAACAAAAGTTCAATCCGTGGACCTCCTGTTGCTTATCTAAGATAAATTATCATAATTTTGCAGTGCTGTCAAGATGTTTTTAAAGTCAGCCGGCAGTTCCGAATGAAAGTGCATTTCTTCTCCGGTATAGGGATGAGTGAAAAAAAGTTCACGGGCATGTAGTAATTGACCCTCCAAATGAAAAGCAGATTTTTTCGGACCATAGACCTTATCCCCCACTACAGGATTGCCGATATGTGCCAGATGCACCCGAATCCCTAGTTTAACAGCAAAAATTTAAAACTAAATCTATAGACAAAAGTAATATCA
>JAUMXK010000119.1 GCA_030535295.1 Eubacteriales bacterium
CCTTTCGCTCCGGAGGCGAACGCTCTATCCTGCTGAGCTACGGGAACAACTATGAAAACATAGGTATTATAATACAAAATAAGCATTTTGAAAAGGGTTTTTTTCCAAAAAGTTTAAAAGCCCTCCGCCGAGAGCTGTTCGGCAGAGAGCTTTGCATTGCTAATTGTCTGTTTCCCTCTCTACTATAAAACGAAACAAAAGTTTATCAATCTGCAATACTAAACATTCAAATAAAATTCCAAAGGATAACTTGGATGCTCCAGTCTTTCCAATTGCTCCAGAGTCACGACTCCTTCCGGTGCTCTTAAAACGGACGGAATCCGATTGACAATGGTCGCACAAGTGTGTTCAACCGTAGCCGGTTTTACCACATGATATTCCACATTTGGTTCACCGGTAATCTTCCAGTCACACATATCTCCATCATTCGGTCCATAAACTTTACCAATACATTTCGTTTCGATAATCGGCCCTTGGAAGGTCTCGGTTGTAACGACTGCTGCCATGCCGATACAATTTCCTTGAGGAATATCCGCATTTAACGTCGACGAGAACAAAGTACTGTCATGGAAGTATGGCTCACAGCGTTGTGTCTGCGATTTTATGGTCCAGCCCATTTTGGAGGCCAGTGCTTCGTTGGAGTTCCAAACATAGGATGGCTCCAAAACTTCCGGATGCGCAATCTGTTTTTCAAATTCCTCCGGTGTCAGTCCTACACCATGTGCCTTTGCCAGTGCCAATCCATAATCTTCTACATTATAGCTGACCGCTCCTTCAATTTTAGTAATCTTATGGCAACCACCTGCTACCAAACCAACCATATTGACCCAGAAGATATCCTCCATACCACTTCCTACAAAAGTACAACCATTTTCTTTGGCTGCTACATCCAGTAAATTGGTTCGAATCGGGTCAGTTGTCCAAGAATAAGTAGATTCTTCGCAGGTCGTAATGACACTGATTCCTCGATTCAAGCATTTCATAAAATGTTCAAAACAATCACTCACCAAGCTGAATAAAGTGACTACCGCAATATCCGGATCTGTATTATCCAGTACTTCATCTGCATTATCACTAATTAATACACCTGTTTTTACACCGAGTTCCGCAAAATCTCCCACGTCCATACCGACAATTTCAGGATTGACATCAATTGCACCTACAATCTGACAACCTTTTTCATAAAGATAGCGTAGAATGTACTTACTCATTTTGCCACATCCATATTGTACCACTCTAATCTTTTCCATTCTTATACCTCCTGACTGAAATTTTGTTATATTTTTGTCATTTATAGTATAAACTCTCCTCCAAGATGAGAGTCAATAGAATGAAAAAGAAATTTTGTATGTTTTATATCCATTTTATATCCTATTATTGTAAGATTCGAATCTGCTCCGTATACTTTTACTGTCCATTGCTTTTTTATCCCACCTTTGTCTTTGCTTTATAATAAAACGTCAAAGGACTCTCACCTAAGATGAGAGTCCTTGCTGTTTTCGTTTGCATCCGGAAAATCCCTTTGCAAATCACCATTGATAATTCATTTTTTAAAATTCACCGGCACTTGCAAGCGCAAAAACATACTTCTTCTGGTACAATCAAAAACATTAAATTCTGTCAGGACTTCGCAAATATAATCCCCGGCAATTTCGTAATCTTGAAGAATACAGTATTCCAAAAGCTTTTCTGCCAGTTCTCTCTCCGATTCAAAATCATTGCAATAAATACAGGCATACATGCCACTTTCTATTTTTTCTACTGCTCCTTTTAGAGGGAAGTGTTCATCTACAAACACAAAAATTCGATTGGAAATAAAATTCAAATGTATAAAATCTTCCTTCTCCAAAAAAGTTCCTGCATTGCAATAATAGACCTGAGGGATATGGTGAATCAAGAGCTCTTCTTTTAGCTGTTTTAATACCAACTCATAAGTATCGATGTCATAGTCATAAAAGTTGATATCGGTATCCATGGCATATATTTGTCGTTCTCGAATATACTCTAAAGTAATAGTTCCTGAGGAAGGTGATTTTTTGTACCTTTCAATACTGCTGATAGCTCTTTCAATGGCATCCCTTTTTACTTTCAGTTCTTCGATTTCTGTCAATGTCTGCTGTTTCTTGCGTATTAAAAGCTCTTCAATCTTATTTAAATTCTCCAAGTCCAACACTTCCTTGATTTCTTTTAGCTCCATTCCCAATTCTTTCATATATTGTATCATATCAAATCGGGCATTTTGCTTAATATCATAAAAACGATAGTGACTGACAGGATCGGTATAACATGGCTTTAATAAATCCATTTCATCATAAAAGCGTAGTGTCGACACCGTAGTCTTATTCAATCTTGCCATATCTCCAATACTCAGATGCTTTTTCTTCACTTTCTTCCTCCTATGATGTCCGATTATGTGGAACTTAATTCTATTATACGCTTTGTATTGCGAAAGTGCAAGATAAGTCCTCCTTACGACTTTAATTCGTAATATTCTTTTACTCCCCTTCACCTTCATTTTTTATTTGACAAAACTTATCATCTAGTATATAATACCAGATGATAGCAAATTCGATTCAGGTTATATCATCCCTTTTCCCATCCAATTCTTGAAAGGAGAACTTATGAGATTAATCCATTGGCAGGAAATGCCGGCTTTTGAGATATATAGTGACCAGTTAATTACCATTGTCAACCGGGAGTTATCTTTTATGAATATCGAAGTAACCAATTCCATGGTCAATAATTATGTCAAACACAAGGTCATGCCGCTTCCTATAAAAAAGAAATACAATCAAATACACATTGCTTATTTAATTATGATTAGTCTTTTAAAATCAGCTTTTTCAATGGAAGAAATCAAACACTTTTTTCAAACATGCCCCGTCGAACAGGGGTACGACCGCTTTTGCGATATTTTTCAAGAACTCTGGCAAAAAAATGATACTGATTTAAGTATTGAAACCAATAAACTCGCAGTCAAATCGGAACCCTTATGCCAACAAGTCAGCCATCTGCTTGCCATTACCATTATAAGTAAATTCCGTGCAACCAATTTATTATTACAAAAAGGAGAAAACAATGCGCCAACTACCTCTTGATGAAAAACTGAATGTAATCTCTCATTTTATCGGTGCTGTCACCGGTGTTATTTTTCTATGTTTACTTCTGATTCTGAAAGCCGACTCGGCCTCAGCCATTGTCGGATATACAATATACGGTCTTTGTTTCATTTTGCTTTTTTCGATGAGTACCGTCTATCACCGTGTTACCAAACCCAATCTGAAAAAGTTCTTCCGTGCTTTTGACCATATTTCCATCTACCTATTTATTGCCGGCACTTATACTCCTGTCATCATTCTGGGATTGAAAAGCACTACCCGTTGGTGGTTCCTTGCTTTGATATGGGGTGTTGCTCTGGCCGGCACTATATTCAAAGTGGCTTCATACGGAAAATATAATAAGTACAAGATTTTTTCCGTTATTTTATATTTGATTATGGGTTGGCTTTCTGTCCTTATCATTCCATCCCTCTATCAAAACACTTCCGTCGCCTTGATTGTCTGGCTGGCACTGGGGGGAATCGTTTACAGTATTGGCACCTATTTTTATAAAGACACGAAATATAAGTATTCCCACTTTATTTGGCATATCTTTGTATTTCTGGCAGCTATTTTTCATTTTGTAGCCATCTTCATTTTAAAATAAATTATTTTAT
>JAUMXK010000027.1 GCA_030535295.1 Eubacteriales bacterium
TTTAACGGTAAATTTTAACTAAAAAAAGAGCTTGACAAATTAGCTCTCAATGAATATAATGGTTAGGAATGTTGTGGGGTAAACTCTCTATTACCTGCCACATACATGTAACTTAAGTATCCAAAATAAAGTTCGGATACGCAATCGATTATATATAGAGGTGAAAAAATGGCAAATATTAAATCAGCAATTAAAAGAATTGATGTAACAAAGCGTCAAACCCTTAGAAACAAAAGCATTAAATCTGCAGTAAAAACTCAAATCAAAAAAGTTATTGTTGCAGTAGAAAACAAAGATGCAGCAGCAGCTCAAACCGAGTTGAAAGCAGCGATCAAAAGCATCAGCATGGCTACTTCCAAAGGTATCTATCACAAGAATACCGCTGCTCGTAAAGTTTCCCGTTTGACCAAATTAGTAAACGAATTAAGCAAATAAGGAATCTTTCCCTAACAGTAAGGATTAAAAATCAAACTAGAGAGAAAAAAAGAACGAATGTTACATGGCACTCGTTCTTTTATTTTGCTTTTTATTTTTTCACATTGGGTCTAATAAAACACCCATTCAAGAAAACCGGTAAAGATTACTTCGATTACTTTGCTTTGCCCAGTTTATCTACCAAAGCTATGAAATCTTCATATGGATAATCTTCGTTATCTCCTGCCCAGCATTTTTGTGCCATTGCCCGAAGGGAATAAAAAATACCATCTTGCACCTGCTGTTCGGTTTCCGTTTCCTCATGATCCGACCAGATGCAATAGCAAGCACCTAAAACCGCCGGATTTGGCAGTGCGATTCTTTGTTCCTCACCATTGTCCTTTTTACCCGGAAAAAGTCCGGCATTCCATGTATTAAAAATCCACTCGGTTTTTGGCTTTTCGTTATATTCCGACTCCGGAATGGCTAATACATAATACAGCTTATCACTGGAGTTAATCATCTTGTGTCCTCGATTGAGAAATTCCTCCGCTTCGGCAATGACTTCCTTGCGTACCCAGTAGCAAATTTCAATATACTTGTGAAGCTCCAGATGGGCTTCCGGTGTTCTTCGATATACGCCGTCATTCCAAATTCTCGGAATAAATCCAAGCTCTTTGGTATATTCGGAAATCTCATTCATATAAGCGATATAGCCGTCCTGTCCATTTGCCTCTACTCCCTCCGGTACATGTTTCTTGGCATACTCCAGCATAGACGGATAGCGTTCAAAATGGTTGAAATCAATAAACTCATCACCGCCAATATGGAAATATCGACTGTTTTTAAACAATTCCGCATATTCCTTCATAAAATTTCTGACATATTCTCTCGCCTCGTCATTGTTAATATCCAATGCCCCTTTAGCATAGTTGCCATCAACATCTTTCAAGCGGAACTGCGGATAATTTTTCATCGCCTGCAGGAGATGTCCCGGATTATCAAATGCAGGAATAACGGAAACGCCGTATCTTTCGGCTTCCTTTAAAATATCTCTCATTTCATCTTTCGTAATATATTCCTCCGACATCACATCCGGATAGGTTTCACACTCCAGTCGATAGCCCTCATGTTCTGAAAAATGAAGCTGAATGGTATTTAGACGAAGAAAAGAAAGTTCTCGAATCAGGCGTTTTATCCACTCCGGAGTATAATATTTTCTTGCCATATCAAGATGCAGAATTCTTTCCTCCGCTTCCGGACTATCTTCTATCTTGCCGAATGGCATACCTTGATATAAAAGCTGATATTGAAGGACCGTACGCAGTGCATACATTAAGCCGTTGGAGCTGATTGCCTCAATTTTTACGGTTTCTCCGACAGAAATTATATAGCTCTCCTCCGATACATTGCTATCCGGATTAGGAAGCGGCTTTATTAAAATATCACCGTTTAAGGCATCCTTTTCTTCCCCAAAAACGACATCCACCCTTCGGGTTGCCGCTCCATAGCCAAAAAACTCCGTTGCCACCAGTTCTGCTACTTCTTTCCATCGCAGCAAACTGTCATCTTGAGATTGACAGGCTAAGATAATCTTGGCATTTTCTCCAAGTTTCCATTGCCCTTCTTCCGTATTATATTGCTTCACACTGGGAAGCACTTTATATTTTATCTTGCTATTTGTCATTTTAATCCTCCTCGTCCATCGCTGACTGCTCGTTCTCTTTTTGTAAAAACTCTTTTACGAAATCATCATCTGCCAAATGCGGATATGCCCTCCGGACACGACTGATTTCTTCCGCTTGTCCCTCCGACAAGGTTTCCTGTGGATCCAATGTCCATATCCCCTCTAATAATCCCTGCCGTCTTAGTACTTCATGAATTCCGGTAATACATCCGGCAAATTGATTGGCACTATCAAAAAAAGCAGCATTGGCATCTGTGACTTGCGAAGCCAAAGTCAACATTTCCTGCGAAATAACAGACTTTTCCCTTTCTGTGCATAATGTTTGATATAATTCTACCACTTTGTGTGTCCAGACTGCCCAGTGGCCTAAAAGACCGCCTACGAACCGAACTTTTGGATACTCTTCTCCCAAATCATATGTGGTAAGTAAATCCACTACGATGTTGTCATCGTTGCCGGTATAAAGTGCAATCGGTGTTTTCCGCTTTGTTTCGGCTACCGCCCGCACAATATCGAGGGTTCCGTAGCGACTGAACGGAGCTGCCTTGATAGCAACCACATTTTCAATCTCGCATAGTTTCTTCCAATACGAAGCACTGAATCGCTTGCCGCCAACTGCCGATTGCAGATAAAAACCGATTACCGGCATAGTATGTGATACCTTTTCCGCTCTTTGTAAATGTTCCAATTCCGATAAATGGTTTAAGCCGTTCGGACTAAGCAGCACCACATCATAGCCGGTATTTCGAGCCAGCTCCGCCTCTTTTAACGCTGCATTTACCTCTCCGCAGACACCACATACTTTTACAATGACTTTCTCATTCTTTGCTTCCCATTTTGCGATTTCATCTGCCGCCACCTGAATGACTTTTTCAAAAAGACCGACCTTTTCGTCTCGAATGGCAAATTGTGTGGTATGAACGGCAACCGCAAGACCCCCGACACCGGCTTCCAGATAATATCGAATCAGCCTGCGTTGCCTAGCTTCATCAAAGGTTCGATCCGGTGTTAATACTAATGGCATTGCCGGAATAACCGTACCCCTTTGTAAGATTTCTTGGGCTTCTTTTCTCATCAGTAATTGCCTCCTTTTTCTTCAAAGTGAGTCGGAGCATTCAAAACTCGACCTCCTTGCAAAAGCCACTCTGCTTGCCATTTTATCATTTCTCCCAGTGTCACATTCGGATAACCGAATAACTCAAAACACTTCGCCGCATTATTCAGATAGGCAAGCTCTCCCTCCGTACCGCTAAAAATCGGTGCAATATCAAGATAATGCCCCAATCTTTCTGCGGCATAGCGTACCGAAACCGTTTCCGGTCCGGTCACATTCAGCACCTTTGCCGGTGACGAGGCATGCAGAAGCGAGCGAATTGCCACTTCATTGGCATAGCCTTGCCATACACAGTTAAAATTGCCGGCAGATAAGTCAATATTTTCTTTATTTATTATTTTTTGTGCCAAATCATTGAGCACCCCATAATGCAAATCCACTGCATAGTTTAACCGATAAATCAAAACCTTTGTGCCATAACTGTGAGAAGCCGCTTCAAATACTCTTTCCCTTCCCAGCGTACTCATCACATATTCACCAATCGGAATTGGCTTAACTTTTTCACTACATCCACCACTGGAAATCGGTACCTGCGGATAAACATTTCCACTCGAAAATACTACTATGTTGCTGTCTTTAAACTTTCGAGCAACCAAAGTCGGGATTTCGACATTCATTCTCCATGTTTCCCATTCTTTCCCGTTGGTGCCAAATTTCTTACCTGCCATGTATACAATATTTTTTACCTCCGGAAGCTCTTTTACTGCCTCTGCTTCCAAAAGGTCCATAGAAACGGTTTCTACTCCGTTTGCCTCTAACAGCACCTGACTTTGCGAATTAGAAAACCGAGAAACCGCCCAAATACGCTTCTCAATTCCGGCCATACGACAAGCCTCTTTTGCCAAAAGTGCAAGACTGACCCCCATCTTTCCACCGGCACCTAAAATACAAATATCTCCCTGTATTTTCTGGATGTCTTCTATCAATCCGGCAGAGGGCTTCGATAAAATTTGATTCAGTTTTTCTTCGCTCCAGTTCACTTTCATTCCTCCATTCTCGCCTCCGGCTCAACAACTACATTTCTATTCACACATATAAGAAAGAACCATTTCTAAAGTGTGCTTTTTTCTCTCCTCTAAGATGTCTTTATCCATTAAATTTTTTGAAAACAGTCTGGATAAAGTATAACGATTGGAAAAGTTGGAATAGCAAATCATAATCAAAGACATCATCACTTGCCATTCATCAATTTCTTTGGAAAATACCCCTTTTTGCTTGCCTTCCGTTATTTTCTGACAAAACACATTCAAAGTTTGCCGGCGAACCTGCTCAATCGGAAGTTCTTCCATATATTTTGCTTTGTTTAAGTTCTCCCATGATAAAATATTGACAAATGTCGGATTGTTTTGCAGAAAATCAAAATAGGTTATGATAATTTCTTCAATGAGTGCTTTCCCTTCTAAATCCTTTTTTAAAATCTCTTTTTCCGAATTTTCGATTCTTTGATAGACTTCATAAAGAACGCTTTTATATAGAGTTTCTTTATTTTCATAATACTCATAAATCATTCTCTTGTTTATTTTTGCCAGTTCCGCTATCTCATCGACTCTGGCACCGTAAAATCCCTTCTCCGAAAACTGATTTTCCGCCGCCAAAAGAATATCTTTACGAGATTTTTCCGAATTTCTTTCCTTTCTTGCCATTTCAACCCCTCCTAACCTTTCACAGAGCCAAGCATTACACCTTTTACAAAATATTTTTGTACCATCGGATAAATTATCATTACAGGTACCATTGTAATAAAGATTACGGCATTTTTCAAGGCTGCCGGTGTAAGTAATGACGCACTGGCAACATTGGAAATCGTAGACGATTCATCCAGCAACATATCCTTTAATATGAGTTGCAAAGGATACATTTTTTGCTTATCCAGATAAATCAAAGGCAAAAAATAACTGTTCCAATGTCCCATGAAATAGAATAGTCCTATGGAAGCAAGGGATGCTTTGGATAGCGGTAAGAAAATTCGAAACAGTATCTGATATTCCGATGCCCCGTCAATGATTGCCGACTCATGCAGTGCTGCCGGAATAGAACGGAAAAAGCTAATCATAATCAAAAGCTCCATTGTCCAAATGGCATTGGGAATTACCATTGCCCAAATCGTATTTCTAAGTTTTAGAGCATCTACCACCAAATAGGTCGGAATAATACCGCCGCTAAAGAATACGGTAAATAAAATCAAACCCATGTACAGCTTTCTTCCGGTCAAATGCGGTCTGGAAAGAGGATATGCGGTCAAAACTGTCATAAATACATTGACAAAAGTTCCAAGTCCGGTATATAAAATTGTATTAAGGTATGCTCTCGGTATCTTCGCGCTCGATAAGATTTCCTTATAGGCTTCCAAAGTAAAGCCCTTAGGGAAAATTGTGACTTCATTTCTGACAATGTAGGAAGAAGAACTGAAAGAAATCGCAATTACATTTAATATCGGATAAAGGATTAATATCAGAATAATAATCATGATGGCATAAATTACCACATCAAATAATCCAAATTTTTGTTTCATTTCTGTACCTCCTACCACATTCCTTCGCCGGTTACCACTTTGCTGAGTTTATTCCCTACTAACAGTAATACACAAGCAACCAACGATTCAAAAATACCGGCGGCAGCGGCAAAGCCATAGTCATTTAACACAAAGCCTCTGCGATAGACATATGTGGCAAATACATCCGCCGTTTCAAAGGTCATCGGATTATAAAGTAATAAGACCTTATCCGCTCCGATTTTAACAATATTAGCAAAATTTAAAATTAACATGGTAACGATGGTCGGCATAATTGCCGGAATGGAAATATTCCACATCATACGCAATCGCCCGCAACCGTCGATTCTGGCAGCTTCATATTGTGTCTGGTCAACTCCTGCCAAAGCAGCCAAGTAAATAATTGCTCCGCTTCCCATACTTGCCCAAATGCCGGAGGCAATATAAATGGTGCGAAAGGCTTTCGGATTGGTCATAAAATAAATCGGTTCTACACCGAATACAGATAAAATCTTATTAAAGGTACCTCCATTCGGGGATAGAAAGTCTATTGTAATACTACAAATGATAACGACCGATAAAAAGGTCGGCAGATAACTGACCGTTTGCACAAATTTCTTAAATTTATATTGCCTGATTTCATTCAGAAGAAGGGCAAACAAAATGGTAATCGGAAAAAACCAAACCAAATTATAAAATCCTAAAAGCATTGTATTTTTAAATAAAAACCAAAAATCTCCCGAATTGAAAAAGGTTTCAAAATTCTTAAAGCCAACCCAAGGACTCTTTAATACACCGGCAAACGGATTGTATTTTTTAAAGGCAATAATCAGTCCATACATCGGTCCATAACGGAACACTAAGTAAAACAACATTCCCGGTGTTAAAAGAATTAACAGCTGTCTATCTCTTTTTATGCGACTCCACAAGGAGAGTTTCTTATTTTCCGTATTTTGTTTCACCATGATTCCTCCATTTCTAAACCATTGCAAAGGAAACTGCAAAGCAGTTTCCTTTGCTCTTACGCTCTATCTGTTGTTAAATCTTTCTTGAGCAGCATTTAGCACATCAATCGCCTTATTAACATTCATGCTTTCCGCTGTTTTGGTAAATGCTTCCCATTCTTTATCGCCGTATGCATTGTCGGTCACATACTTTGACGCAAATGTTTGAAACTCTTTGTCGATTGCAGTAAATACTTCCGTATATACTTCATTTTCTGCATCCGTTAATTTGATTTCAGGATCTGCCGTATTGTAGCCGCTGACTTTATTCGCCATGTCTTGTGCTTTTTGTTCGGCATCGCTGAAGATATAATAAACACTGCGATGATCCGGTCTGACATAACTTCCTTCAATCCACATGCCATAGTTCTTTTCTAAGGTACGAATATCAATCAAAGACTCATTTTTGAGTTCCGCATAAACCGGTTTTCCGTCGGCATCAAATTCAAAGTTGACTCCCTCTACGCCAAGTGTAAACAGTTCGCTGCCTTCCGGACTGGATAAGTAATCCAATAACTTCAGTGCAACCAATTCATTCTCTCCTTTTGATACATTCGGACCAAATGGCTCAATTTTAGCTAGAGGATGTTGTTTTCCAAATCCAATCGGATGTGCAAATTGCAAATCAAAATCCGGATTGGCATCGCCTACTTGACTTTTAAATAATCCCATTCTTCCAATCCAGTCATAAATGACAAACGCTTTGTCATTCGTCATTTTTGCTGACCAAGAATCTTGGGTATCGGTTAAAAATTCTAAATCCAGTAAACCGTTTTGATACATTTTCTTCATCAAATCCAGCATTTCCTTCATTTCTTTAGAAGTTCCGGCATATGCCCATTTAGAAGTATTTTCATCATAGTAGAATGGATAACGATTATCCGAGATATTCCAGTATCTTGCCATCAAACGGAAAATGTGGATGGTATTTTTGGAAGCAAATGGATAAGAGTCCGGATAAATTTCCTTGAGTTTTACCAATGCATTGTAAAACTCCTCTGTATTTTTCCAAGGCTCAATACCATGTTTTTTGAAAATATCCGCACGATACATCAGTCCATGATTGACATCTCTTGACAGTCCATAAATCGGCCACTTATATAAACCGCCATCATCCGTTGCCCAAGAGTACATAAGCCAGTTGTTTTCCGGATTATCTACATAAAGAGATTTAAAGTTTGGAAGTTCATCCACATAATCTGCTATATTGGCAAATGCTCCAAGTAAGCCGAAATTATTTGCTTCATCCAGACGCAGACCGTTGACAATATCCGGTAATTTACCGCTTCCAATCATGGTATGAAGTTTTTCTTCATAACTCTTTTGCGGGAAAACCATAAATTCAACTTTTACACCGGTTCTTTTTTCCAGTTCTTTGGCAATTAAAAGGTCATTTAAATTTTCCACATCCGATGGAACCATCCATGTAATCGTAGTCGGCCTATCCACTAAAGGAAGCTTTAATCCTCCGGTTCTCTCCAAATTAACTTCCGTTTCTTTATTTTCCTCTTGTTTCTCCGGTTCTTTCGGAGTTTCTTTCTCTGTTTCTTTACCTGTTTCTGTTTGTTTATCCGTTTCATTCTGTTTCGGTGTTTGTCCGCAAGCACTTACCAATAATACAATTGCCATCAGGAATACAAATAATATCTTACCCTGTCTGTTCTTTGTAAACATAATTTTTCCCTCCTAATTATTAAAATATCAAGTGTTAAAAGGTTGTTACTTTGTCATAAACTTCGCACGCTCCGCTTTAATCTCTAATTTTGCCGGCTTTCCCTCCTGTATCAATCTTAAATCCTGTATTAGTTTTCGGGTTACAATGGTTCTACGGTCAATGGTCGGCCCTGCCATATGAGGAATCCGATATACATTTGATAATTGACGAAGCTCACTGCCCATAGGCAAAGGCTCTACTGCAAATACATCCAGTACCGCTAAAAGCGATGGTCTACTTTTTAAAACTTTCGCCAATTCTTCTTCCTTAATTAAATCTCCCCTTGCGCTGTTTACCAAAACTGCACCATCCGGTAGCCTTTGCAAAAGCTCTTTTCCTATAGAAATTCCGCTCCCTCCTGCGCCATGCAAACTGACAATACCACATTCAAAGACTTCTTCCAAATCAACTTTCTTTGCTCCGACTTTCCTTAATTCTTCCTCCGTTGCGTGGTTACTGCATACCTTGATATTTACTCTAAACGGCTGCAAAAGCTGAATCAGGTTTTTTGCCACTGCACCGAAACCGACAATTCCGACATCTCTCTCCAGAAGTCCTTGATTTTGATAATCGTCTTTTCTCCAGCCGTTTTCGGTCATTTCCGTCATAAAATCAGGCAATCTCCGAAGTCCCATCAAGATATAAGCTAAAGCCCCCTCCGCCGTTGAGGCGGCATAGATTTCATTTCCGCTTAATACGGTAATTCCTTTTTCAAAGACCTCTTGCGGTGCCACCACCGAAACGCTTCCACCGGTATGTGCTAAGACTTTTAAGTCTTTGGCGGTCTTCAAAACTTCTTCCGATAAAGGTAGACAGCCCCATCCGGTAATTGCCACATCCTTATTTTGTAGGACAACCTTTAATTCTTCTTCTGTGTAATGCTCTTTTTTAGGATTCCAATGCACCTCGCCCAGTTGGTTCAAATCTTGGCATAGCTCCTTTGAAAAAAATGTATTTCGGATTTCATTCTCCGGCATCAGCACCGCTAATTTCCATGTCTTCATTCTGTTTCCTCCACAATCAAACTATTAGTAAGATTTTTGATAATTTTCCCAAAAAGCCCTACCGTCATAAGGCTTATAGTATTCGTCCATTTTTTTCAAATAAACTCTTTTACCGATATGCCTCGACTTGGCCGCTGCAATCATTATCTCAATACTTTCCACCAATTCTTCCGGATTTGCCATATGGTTGTCTTTTTTCTCCAAGCAATTGCAAATCTGATTGATCAAACCCTCATACAGATTTTCCGGATTCAGATTCAATTGATAGGTAGACTTTGTCGTAACAATTTGTAAAGTAAACGGCTGCCAATTGCCTTCAGCTATGGTAAAAATAGCATTTTTACCGTTTCGAAAGCCGATAGCATAACTGAAACTAACACGATTTTGTGCCTCGCCACGACCGATAAAATCAACCCACTCCGCTCCGGCACCTAAAATTCCTCCTACGGCCTCTACCACATGAATCCCATAATTAAATTCATCAACACCAACACTGCCGTAAACAGTCAGTACTTCTCCTCTTTCCGTTACCGGAATCTTTAGAAAATCCAAAATTTCACTCGCATATCTTGTGCTTGACGCTCCCAATATCACCGCTCCGGAATCAGCCCATTCCAAAATTCGCCGACAATCTTCCAAACATCCTACCAATGGTTTATCAATGAATACGGGTTTACCTTTCCTTAAAAAAGCTTCTGCATATGATAAATGTTTATCCCAATCACACCCTTGAATAAAGCCGACATCCGAAATTTCGACTAACTCCTCCAGTTGACTGCATCGCTTTACAAGTCCATACTCTTTTATAAAACCGTCAATTTCTTCCGGAGTACGGAAAGAATCGTCATATATTGCATGATAGCCGATTCTTCCCGTCTTTTTCATGACTTCGGCAAAAGCTCTCGGATGTGAGGTATCCATATTGACCAGTCCAACTCGAATCATGTTTCCTCCTTTTTCACAAAATATTAAGACTCCATTTCGGCATTTTGTGAACCTTTCCGGCACAAGTAGTCCCGAAACATTTAGTCCTCTGCCGGAATCATAGATACATTGTCAAAATATGCTCCACTGGTCATCCACAATGCCGAACATCCAAAACTGACTTTCGTCGATACCGCATTTTCAGGAGCGATTACTTCTACTTGGAAATCTTGCCATTTACCGTTTGTCGGATTTAATCTTTCCGCTTTTTCCAGTATTTGCTTACCGTTTTTATCATAGAATCTCCAGTAATAGATAGCTCTACTCAGCTGTCTTGGTTGCGGTTCTTCGCCGCTGACCATCGTCGAAAACTTGAGTATATATTTTTTCGCAGCTTCTACAGACAGTGCATCCTCTGTTTCTACCAAGCAGAAAGCACCTCCCGGATTAGTCGAAGTATCTACAATTTTCAAACTTTTTTCACCATTCTTTTTTTGTTCATCCGTTAAAATGGCAGACACATTCTCATTGTCTTCGGTTTTATTAATTTTCCAGCCTAGCCATTCTTCTTCAAACCCACCATTTATCACCATTTCTTTTTCATGTGGCTCAGGTTCGGGTTCGGGGTTCGGCTCCGATTCCGTTTGTTCCGTGTCCGGCTGATCGGATGGCCTTACCGCAATCATTTTCATCTCACTACCATCCGCCTCGATATAGAAGATACTTTGATGTCCTTTGGCATCTTTTGCCAGTGTCAACACCGCTATTGTTTTATTATCACTATTTAGAGTAATATGTTTCCAGTTGTCGGTTTGCGGATTGAGAACCGTCAACTTTCCACCTAAATCAGTATAAAGAAGTCCGTCTTCTCCAAACACAATATCCGTAGGTCGCCAGCGCCCATAGCGTTTTACATCAGGATACAATTTCTTATATTTTGAAACCTTTCTTTCTACTGTATCCCAAGTAAAGATCACGCCGTCTGCCGCTCCCCAGAGTTTACCGTCCTTATCAAAAGTCAGTCCGCTAATCAAGTTTGCCGACATCTCAGGAATATCCAAATCATATTCTCCGATTTTTTCCTTAGTAGCCAAATCCCAAAGAAAAATCTTCGGCTTTTGTGCTGCCGGATTGATTCCCAGTCCACCAAATATACTGGTCGAGCCATAGAGGATTCCGTCTTTAATAGCAATCCCGACTACACTCTGATTTTCAACAATATTACGATACACTTCTTTTTCTTGTGTTTTCGGATTGTAAATTGCAAGAGTACCGCCCAGTTTTTCGTATGCCGGTATCGTTCCGATGTAAAGCATTTCATCATAATATCTCATGACATACGGTCTATCTTGCTCATATTCCTCTCCCAGATTAAAGAGATTCGTTATTTCTCCCGTATTCGTATCCATCTTTTGAATGACAGCACCGGGATAGATACCGAAATATTGTATATTTCCCTCGCCGGCAATCGTACTCTCAAATTGTCCTTGATTGTAGACACGATAGTTATTGATATTAGGATTATATTCTGCTCCTTTCGGTCCTCCCGGATAAGTTGCTAAGTATAATTTTCCGTTATTTCCCACACCGACATTATGCAGCGGTAGCGGTGCTCCCGTCATCACTGTCGATTCTCTCTTAATGGTAAAATCTTGCACATCCATCCAGCAGAGCTCTCCACTCCGAGAAACCGTAATCAAATATGGCTTGCCATCTTTTTCCAAAATATAAGAGCCTCTTAAACTAGCCGGAAATGAAATTCCTGTATCAAAAGTTTCCAAAGTTTTATAATTGATACGAAGTATCTTACGGTTATATGTAACATATGTATAATCTCCGTTTGTCGGTAATTGGTTAAAGCCAAAGATACCATGCGCTCCATCTCCCTCAGGTTTATGCAAGATTTTTTTCCATTTTGCTGTTGGAAAATGATAAAATAGCAATGCATTCTTTTTATCGGGATCTACTCTCACAAAGAGATATTCTCCGGCTACGCCAACATCATGTGCCAATCCTATAGAAACCTCTCCACCTTGTACTTCTTTAAGAATCTCTTCTCCTATATCTTCATACCGATGAGTATGGATATCCATTTTAATAATTTTCGGACTGATTCCCATTCCTATATATATGGTATCCTGATGATAAGCTATTCCACGAATGTATTGACTCTTTCCGCTTTCATCCGGATTTCCCAAAGAAATGATTTGCTCGCTCTGTATATCGTATTTAAAAAGTCCCGCACCATTTCCGGAGTATGTACCGATGTATACATTCCCCACCTCATCCGTGGTACTTATCATCGGCTGATAAGTGTCCGGTAAATCTGCTATTTTGTTGACCTTCTTTTCTTTCGGAAGATACTTCCAAATCTGCCCTTTTCCATCTTTTGTTATAGTCGGAATATACACATCTCCATTTTTATCTGTGGTATGTGTCCAAGCAAGATTGGTATCTCCCAGTTGATGAGAATCCCGCAAACGATTGGATAGTACATCGACCATATTAAAGCGTCCGCCTACCGCTGTGGAGTATAAATACGGTCTTCCCTCAAAAACATCAAAATGTCCGGCACTGGCAACGACAGAAGATGCAGCAACACCCAAGTTGCTTGGCTCTTGAAATCCTCTACCATTTAAAAAGGCTTGAAAATCTTTTTCTTCCAGTGTAGGATTTGACGGTATCTGTGGTATCACAGGGGGATATACCGGCGGATAAACAAGTCCAAGCGGTGTGCTTTCATCAGCAATGGCTACTTCTTTTGTTTTATCCTCTTCTGGCTTTATTCCGTATTCGCTTGCCTTTTTATTTGCAATGATACCATTGCGGATTAAAAGCTGCCCTAAGGTTTCTTGTTCTTTTCCGTTTTGAATCTCTGCATTTAATGCCAGTTTTATAATTTCCGCTCCGGTATTTTTACTGATAACATTTTCGATTTTCTCATTCTCTTTGATTAAACCTGCCTTTACAGATAATGCCTTCGTCTCTTTCCATGCACTAGCTGTCTCATATTTTAAAGCACGAAGTATATAGGCAAGAAATTCCTGTTTCGTAATCTTCTCATAAGGGTCAAAGGTATCTTCCGATCTGCCATTTGCAATGCCCAGTTTCTTTGCCAGTCCCGCATAGCCTTCAAACCATTTCGGCACGTCCCGAAACGGATTTTCTGCAATCCACTTCGGCTCGCTCATCTCTTTCACCGTATAGCCCAACGCTTTCAGTACCAAAGCCAGACCCTCCATTCTGCTTAGTGATTCATTCAGCTTTTCCGGTGTATTACCCTCTCTATCCATCAGTCCAAGTTCTTGTAAGACACTACTTGCACTGACTTGACCAAAAGCGTTGAAGGTCGATACAAACAAAATAAATACCATCAAAAAGGCTAAATATCTTTTCTTCATAAGTGCTCCTCCCATAAAATCAATTGTTGAAGATGATTTGCTTTTGTTGTCTATATAACTTATGTAGGCAAAGACAGCATATCATCAATTTGGTTGTAATTACCATGACCTTAAAATGCTGTATATTATATGGTTTGCTCAATAAGTAACTATTTAGTTACTTATTGTTTAATATTATGATACACCCTTTTTTCCATAATTTCAACACCTTTTATATACTTTATATAATAATCACAATATTCTCTCTGCTTTTTTGGCACAAATGTAGATGTTCTCTTTTAGATTTTTATTTTTCTGCTTCTTCATCCCATAAAGAAACGGAATCCACATCTAAGATATGGACTCCGTTGTTTAGCTTCATTGACGCATATTCTGATAAATGATTGTCTTATCAGCTTTCATAAACTTGCCAATTTTTACATCAAGTATCAATCATTTTATGTATCACTTTCACTTTATCATCTTTTATTTCTTCGCTTTAAATAAATTTAATCGAAGGGCGTTACTCACTACAAATACACTGGAAAAGCTCATTGCCGCAGCTCCAATCATCGGGCTAAGCAAGATTCCCCAAGGGTATAATAACCCTGCTGCAACAGGAATACCAATCACATTGTAGAAAAATGCCCAGAACAAATTCATTTTGATATTACGCAAAGTTGCTGCTGAAAGCTGGTAAGCGGTATAAGCATCTTGCAAATCACTTCGCATCAAGACAATATCTGCCGATTCCATTGCCACATCGGTACCGGCTCCAATGGCGATTCCAACATCTGCACGAGCAAGAGCCGGTGCATCATTAATTCCGTCACCAATCATTGCCGTTTTTCTGCCGGCATCCATCAATTTCTTGACTTCATTATCTTTGTCCTGCGGCAATACTTCCGCAATTACCTGATTGGCTCCAACCATATTTTTGACAGCCTCAGCAGTGTCCCTATTGTCACCGGTCAACATCACAACATCAATATGCTCGGATTGCAAACCGGCAATGGCTGATTTGCTGCTTTGCTTCGGTAAATCGGCGACAGCAATCATTCCAATCAAATTCTCCTCCGATGCAAAGAATAAAGGTGTTTTTCCTTCTTTGGCATATTGTGCCGCTACGACTTTCACTTCTGTCCAAAGTGTATTTTCTTCTTTCGTAAAACCTTGCTCTCTCATCAGTCGCTCGTTTCCGGCAAAATAGAGCCGATTCTCTATCTTAGCTTTAATTCCCATACCGGATAAAGCAATAAAATCTCCGGCATCCTTAATCGACAATTGCTCTTTTTTTGCTTCTTCCAAGATAGCAAGGGCAAGCGGATGTTCCGATTTGGATTCCAGCGTTGCAGCAATGGCCAACAACTCTTTTTCACTGCCGCTAAATGCCTTGATATCCGTAACTACAGGTTTTCCCTCTGTAATGGTACCGGTTTTGTCTACTGCCATAACCTCAACATGGCAAAGATTTTCCAATGCTTCCGCATTTTTGTATAGAATTCCGTTTCTGGCACCAACACCCGTTCCTACCATAATTGCAACCGGTGTCGCAAGACCAAGGGCACACGGGCAAGAAATTATCAAGACGGAAATCGCACGCACAAGGGCAAATTCAAAGCTTTGTCCCCAAATCATCCAAACACCGAAAGTAATCAATGCAATGACAATAACAATAGGTACAAAGATACCGGAAATCTTATCTGCCAGCTTGGCAATCGGTGCTTTGGAGCTTCCCGCTTCTTCCACTAAGGCAATAATTTTTGCCAATGCAGTATCTTCGCCAACCTTGCTGACCTTCATAGTAAAGTAACCACTGGTATTTAAAGTGGCACCGGTAACATGATCACCTTCATGCTTTTCTACCGGAATACTTTCACCGGTCAGTGCCGATTCATCCACGGCAGACATTCCGCTCAGCACCACACCATCGAGCGGCACTCGGCTGCCGGGTTTTACCGCCAAAATATCACCTACTTTGACATCTTCCAACAAGATTTCCTTTTCCTCATTGCCTATAAGCAGAATTGCCGTTTTGGGTGAAAGGTTCATCAGTGCTTCCATTGCCGCTTTGGTTTTGCCTTTACTGATACTTTCCAGACTTTTACCGACCGTAATCAGTGTCAGAATCATGGCCGCACTTTCAAAATACAAATCATGCAAGTATTGATGAGCAATTTCCACTTGATTATTGCCAATGGCATAACTGATTCGATAAAGGGCAAACACCCCATAAATCATTGCTGCCGAAGCACCCAAAGCAACCAAGCTGTCCATATTCGGAGCTTTGTTGATTAGGCCTTTGAATCCTCCGATAAAATATTTTTTATTTAAAATCAAAATCGGCAGAGTCAATAAGAACTGAGTCAGAGTAAAAGCAACTCCGTTCTGTACCCCTTCCAGAAATGCCGGCATTGGGGCCGCAATCATGTGTCCCATGCTGACATACATCAAAGGAATCATAAACAGCACAGAACCCCATAGCCGTTTTTTCATTTCCTTTTGCTCGGCTTCCTGCAAATCCTTTTGTTCTTGCAATGCTTTATTTTTTGTTTTGTCTTTTTGGGCTTCCGGTAAGATTGGGCTTGCACCATATCCGATTTTTTCTATAGCGGCAATCATCTTCTCACTGCTGGCAGCATTTTCGTCATATTCAACCTGCATATTGTTTGCCAAAAGATTGACCTCCACCGCCACCACACCATCCATTTTTCGAATGGTACGCTCGACCGCAGCCGAACAAGCGGAACAGCTCATACCGGTAATATTATATTTCTCCTTTTTCATGTCCACTCCATTTCATGTCCTGAATTTCATATTTATTTCAATAATTTCTTTTGTTCTTCTTTTTTACTTTGCAGTTCTCTTTTGAAAATGGCCTTCATTTCCTGCATAATTTCTTTGCCATGCAAATTATCGGATTTGAGTTGTCCCAATGCCATTTTCTCTAAAAGTTTAATATATGCTTCCCCAAGTGCTCCAGTCAAAAGAGCTGCTGTACCGCCGGAGATAGTTCCGCCTACTACACTTCCGCTAAACGGAACCAATTTGAGTAAATTCCCTGCAATAGCTCTACCGATAAAAGTATTTCCTGCCGTACCGAGCACTCCCGTCAAAAATGAAAGCAAAGTTCTGCTATCTACTTTTACTCCAAAAACAGCGGTAATAGAAGCAAGCATCGTAATTTGAGTCGGAATCAAAAGAGCCGCATCAGCAAAAGGAATCGGTGCAAAGCCTTCCGCAAAAGAAGCAGTAATCGCCGTTGCTACAATCCCCCTAGCATACTTTACTTTTTCTTTGACCGCTATTTTTTGTACATTTTGCAAAGTGGGGATTAATTCATCCCCCAACACCTCCCCCATGATTTGAATTAAATGTTCCCCACCATATTCTTTTACGGTATAATCTTCATCAATGGGATATTCCTGAGCTAACACCGGAATAATTGCACAAATATTTAAGTTGAGATTGTCAATATAACTTTTGAATTCTGCCGCTTTTTGCTTTGAAAATGACTTTGTTAACACAATAATGATAGGGACTTTGGTTTCCTTATTTTCTTCGGCCAAAGAGCGCAGCCACTCAATCTCTTCTTCTTCAATGCGGTCGGAAGCTGTATTGATACAGTACCAAATACAATGAATACATTTGTTTTCATCTTTTGAATAAAGGCCTTCCTTGATTTTACCTATAATTTCCTTCTTGATTTCTTCCTGCACATCTTTTCCAAGTTCAAAACCCTTTGTGTCATAAATGGTCAGGGGAAAATCTTTTTTCGATATTTCTTGCATGTGCTGTGTGACCGGTTTTCCGATTCCGGTCTCTGCTAATTTTTCCCGAAAAATATAATTAATCAAGGTACTCTTGCCGACACCGGTCTTTCCGGCTACAATAATATTCAAGCGTTTTAGATTTTTAATTTTGTCATTTATCTCGTTCATACAACGAGTGACAACATCATTAATATTAATATCCATTATTTTCTCCAAAGTTTACACACCGGACAGCCACGGTTGGAAGACTTATATAGTTTGCTTGCAATTTTATGTGCAATAATCGGAAACAAAAATAAAATTGCACTTGCCAAAATATATTCCAAACCTTTGATTCCTAATTTCTTAATCGGACATTGCTTTTTTTGTGCTTTTCTCATTTTTCTTCTCCTTTTCTTTTTAAGTTATTTAAATCTTTGTGTATCATTCCTTTAAGATAGATTACATTGTTCTAAAATAGACATACATAGATATTTCTATATTTACTATTATATGCCAGTCACTGCAAAAATGCAAAGTCTTTTTTGTTCACAAATTAACGCATTTTTTTGAAGTAGTCTGCTATTTATTCCTTCCCTCCCTATCGCATCCCGTTATTTTCAATTCGTTATATAAAAATACCCCTTAAGCAGGATACTTTTATCGGCTTAAGAGGCATTGTATCGTTCATATACTTTATTACACTTTGAATTTTGAAATCATGTCCGTAAGCTCTTGTGCCATATCGGCCAAGTGGCTGCTGGCGATAGAGATTTCAGTTGAAGAAGTACTTTGTTCCTGAATGGATGCACTCACTTCCTCTGCAGATGCTGCATTTTCCTCAGAAAGTGCTGAGAGATTTTCAATAATTTCATTCAGGGAAGCTCTTGTTTTTTCCAGTTTCTCACCGGTATGGTTGAGTCTTTCTACGGTTTGACGATTCTTTTTCAATTCGAAAGAGATAACTTCAAATTGTTCCTTGGCATTTTCCACTTTATCGGTTTGCTTTTCCATAATATTGTTTACCACATTCATAATTTCAACCGCCTTGGAAGTTTTATCCGTCAAGCCGTTGACAATTACTTTAATTTCTTCCGTAAAGGTATTGGATTGTTCTGCCAATTTTCTGATTTCGTCGGCTACTACCGCAAATCCTTTTCCGGCTTCTCCAACTCTGGCTGCTTCAATGGCGGCATTGAGTGCCAGCAAATTGGTTTGGTCGGCAATCGATTTAATCATGTCACTGGCAGATTCAATTTGGATTGCACTCTCATTGGTATTGAAAATGACTTGATGAACACTTTCAGCAGCATCTCTGGATTGACCGGTTGCATCCACCAACTCTGCAATGGCTATTTTTCCATTTTCATTGGCATGGTATACACCATCGGAAATTTGATTTAGGTTTTCAATCACATTGGCATTTTCATTCAGAACTTCTTCCATGGCATCCATTGCTTCTGCACCCTTTTGCATATCTTCCGCTTGATTGATAGCTCCTTTGGATATATCTTCAAAGACACGGGAGATTCCCTCGACTGAATGAGAGGATTGCTCACTGGTAGCACTTAATTGTTGCGAGGATGCCGATACCCTGTCCGCTACTTCATTGGCTTGAATCATAAATTCTCTCATGGTATTTTTTACTTGAATCAATGCTCTGGAAATGCTTCCTATTTCATCTTTGTTTTTTGAATAAATCACAGACGGTGATTGGTCGGTAAGTGTAAAATCATACTCTACCATACTATTAATACACTCACTTAAGCGTACGACCGGTTTTGCTACCGTAGTAGCAACCCAATATATCATTGCGGCAATGATAAACAAACTTGCCAATCCCAGAATCAGCATAAAAACACCTAATTTATTTGCACTGACAAATAATTCATCTTTTGGCACGCTTAAAACCAATGTCCAGTCAATATCGGGAATTTCAGCTGAAATATAGAACAAACCCTTTCCGTCAATATTACTTTCCAATACTTGGTTTTTCTTCTCAAGTGCATTTGTTGCGACATCTTTCCATTTTCCGTCTCCGGCTTCGAAAATATTATTACCTGTTTCAAAGTCTTGGTGTATAACAACCAAACCACTATCTTCCATTAAAAAGCTTTTGCCGCTCTCTTTTAGCTTTATATCCTGTACCATTGTAATTAACTCTGTCAAATTCATATCTGCAGCTAAAACACCAATACTCTTTCCATCAATTACTACCTCTACACTAAGAGTAATTACTGTTTCGTTTGTCTGTGCATCAATATAAGGTTCTGAAACAACCACAGCTTTTTTTCCCACAGCTTTTTTAAACCAAGGACGTTCAGAGCTTACATAATCCGGCCCCGGCACCCAGCCATTTCCGGCTAATAAAGGTCCGTCATTGAATGCAATATAGAAAGCATTCGCTGTTTCCACATTATCTGTCAAATAAGTTAAAGTGGACATCAATTCATCATTATCAGGTAATCGGTTTTCAATATTTTGTTTTAAGATTTCCATATAGCCGATTTTTTCCGACATCAAAGTATCAATATCGGAAGAATACTTTTGTACTTCCATTTTGAGCACTTCTTTACTTTCTTCCAAAATAATCTGTCGGGATTGCCAGTATGATATCACTGACAAAATAATAATGGTTAATAATACAGGAAGTCCTATAAACGTCAACATTTTTTGCTTTAATTTCATTTCTTAATCTCCTTTAATTATTGTAATATAACTTCCAGAAACTGATGATATTAAATTATGCAAATCCTTTCCGAAATACTATCTTTATGACCAAATTTTTTATCGTCACTTTTTTAATTTATGTTTAATCATTATTTAATTTTTTCTTATCCGTCGTTTTTATCCAACACTTGAATTATAGAATAGATTCTTTTATAATAAACATAATTCCAGACAAGAATTTACTTTCCTTAAAAGACTTTATAGGAATATACAGCAAATCATTTTAATGATTTGCTTGATATGAACAAGATTTTTTACACTATGCAAATCATTTTATAACTTTTTAAACAGAAGGGAAAAATATATGAACAAAATACATCATTACGGTTTTTTTAAAGTTGCCACTGCGATTCCGGCCATTAAAGTGGGTGACGTGTCTTACAACAAGGCGGAAATCATCTCATTAATTGAAAAAGCCGCCAAAGAAGAAGTTTCACTTCTTGCGTTTCCTGAACTCTGTTTGACAGGCTCTACCTGCGGAGATTTATTTTCTCAAAAAATACTGATTCGTTCCGCTAAGGAAGCATTGCTTACCATTGCAGATTACAGCAAAGAGTATTCTTTTCCTATTTTGGTCGGGACCCCCTTTTCTCACCGCAATCGCCTTTATAACTGTGTTGCAGTCATTATTGAGGGAAAGATTCGTGCTATGATTCCAAAACAATTGCTCACTGCCGAGGAATCTCGTTATTTTAGTACGCTCTCCTTGGATGAATGGGAATATCTGGAGTTACAAGAGGAAACAAACACTCATTTTTCCAACTTTGTCAGCTACTATGATGCCGCTACTGAAAATTTTACTTTTACAGTCGAAATCGGAGAGGATTCCAAGGCTTTTCTATCGGCAAGTTCTACCAATTATTTTACCAAGGTCAATCTTATCGTAAACCCTTGTGCCCTTCCTGCCGCAATCGGGTATTTGGAAAAGAAAAAAAACGAACTGAAAGCTCTTTCCTCTAAAAATAAGAATATTTATCTTCATGTAAATGCTGGATTTGGGGAGTCTACCACCGAACATGTATATGCCGGTCAATCCTATATTTTAGAAGATGGTAAAATCCTTGCAGAAGGAAAAACTTTTCACTCCAAGAGCAGTCTTCTCGTTTCATTAGTAGACTTGGATAAGGTGGAGAGTCTAAAATCCGCCCCTATTGGAACTTTGCGTTCCAGTCGTGAGGAAAGCCGCCTTTGTAAGTTCTTTTCCGAAGACTCTATACATTGGTATCATGATGAGCCGGCAAGGATTCCTGAGTCAGAAAAGAAGGTCCTTTATCCATTGATTGCAAAATACCCTAAATTCCCTTTTATTCCGGATGATGCCGTCCTCTTAGAAAGAAATTGCTGTGATATCATAGATATTATTTGTCAAGCTCTGGAAAAAAGATTTCGTCATATCCAAAACAAAACCTCTGTATTGGGAGTTTCCGGTGGACTGGACTCCACTTTGGCATTGCTTTTGTTGGTGGAAGCTTACCGGCGCATGGGAAAGCCTCTGACCGAAATTGTCGGAGTCCGTATGCCGGGTTTTGGCACCAGCGGTGAAACCTATCAAAACTCCTGCAAATTGATGGACTTACTGGGTATCACTTCCAGAGAAGTGGATATTAAAGCCTCTGTAATCCAGCATCTCAAAGATATCGAGCATCCTTTGGAACAACATGACGTTACTTATGAAAATGCACAAGCCAGAGAGCGCACACAAATCCTAATGGATATTGCCAATCAAACAAACGGGCTTGTCATCGGAACCGGAGATTTGTCTGAACTTGCTCTTGGCTTTTGCACTTACAATGGCGACCACATGAGCATGTATTCTGTGAATGCCTCCATTCCAAAAACTTTGATTCCTTATGTGATTCGTTCTTTGGGTAGAAAGTACTCCAATCCTGAAATTTTGAAAGTCTTGGAAAGTGTAATTGATACGCCGATTAGCCCGGAACTCTTACCGCCGAATGCCAATGAAAAAATCATGCAAAAAACAGAGGAATTAATCGGCCCTTATGCATTACATGACTTCTTTCTATATTATATGTTGCGCTACGGCTTTACTCCAAGTAAAATTCGTGCCTTAGCGACAGCAGCATTTGAAAATGCTTTTAGCTATGATGAAATCAATCGTTGGATCAAAGTTTTTTATCGCCGTTTCTTTACCCACCAGTTCAAGCGGAATTGCCTGCCGGACAGTCCTATTTTAGGTAGTATTTCCGTATTCGGCGAATTTCGTATGCCAAGCGATGCTATAGTCTCACTATGGCTTACCGACTTAGAAGAGGATGATGCCTAAATCATGGATAAAAAAACACATACATTAAAAGAAAGCTTTCGATATGCTATTTCCGGTATTTACTTTGCTTTTCGGGAAGAAAGAAATTTTAAAGTTCACTCTATTTTGGCGATTTTGGCGATTTTCCTTGCTACTATACTCCAATGCAATTTGACAGAATGGATTATCATTATTTTATGTATCGGTATTGTTATGTCCGCAGAAATTTTCAACACAGCGATTGAAAATACTATGGATTGGCTGGACCCTCAATACAATAAATATGTAAAAAAAGTAAAAGACCTGGCCGCCGGAGGTGTTTTGGTGGTTTCCATTGCAGTCGCTATAGTCGGATTACTGATTTTCGTTCCCAAAGTAATTCATTTCTTTAAGCTCTAAAACAAACGGCAGATTGTACGATTATTTACAATCTGCCGTTTCTTTTATATTCCTTATGGTTCTATAATAAAAGTTGGGGTAAACCTTTCTTTAATGCTGACGTTGCCTTTATGCATCTTTTAACTGTGTAATTCGATATTCTAATTCTTTGAAGTCAATGATTCTGGCTTGTCTATGCATCTCTTTGCCGTTTAAAAAGAGCAAGACCACAGGTGCCGTAAAAAGGCTCCATTGTCCCCTTAAAACCGACATTTTCTCAGGATTAATGCTGTATGCCGGAATTTGTAAGCGTTCTGTCAATACTTCCACTCTAGGTAAATCCGCTACACAAACACCGCAGTGCTCGGTATGAACGTATACAAGGGAAACACCGACACTGAGTTTTTCTTGTAATTCTATTTGATTTGTGATTGCTTGCATGAGAATCCTCTCTATTATGAAATTATATTTTTTGATACTTTCCTTTTCCTAAAAATTCAATAATATTTTTATCTCGAAGTAATTGTAGTTGTTGACGAATTTTCTCTTTCACATATTTATTTTCCGGATGCTTATTTGCCAAATATGTTTCAAATTGGTATACATCTTTTAAAGAAAACTCATTTTTATCAATTCGATTGACACAGTTTAAAACGTCAATTTCTACATTATCTTCTCCAGCACATCATATACTTGTCTTAGGGGTAATCCCATAATATTATGATAGCTGCCTTCTATTTTTTCAACCAACAGAGCACCGCCGTCCTGGATGCCATAGGCACCTGCTTTGTCAAATGGTTGATATTCTGTAATATAGCGTTTCAGCAAGGTTTCATCGGAATCGGCAAAATACACCTTACTGGTGTTTACAATGGATTTTTCAAAGCTTTCTCCCAATATCCAGACAGCACTAATCACTTCATGCATCTTATTGTTCAGCTCCGTCAACATTTGCATCGCCTTTTGCGGATTTTCACCCTTTCCATAGATTTTATCATTCAGCAAAACAATCGTATCTGCTGAAAGAACTACGATATTTTCTTCCGGATATCTTTCCCTTAGTTGCTGATAAGCACTGATTGCTTTTCCTTTGGCAACTTCAATTGTTATCTCTTTCGGAGATGAAATCCCTCCGGCTATCACATTTTTTTCATACTCCCTTTCATCAAAAACCGGTACATATTGCTCAAAGGGAAATGGCATCATCGCCATAATCTCCACACGACGTGGTGATGCACTTGCTAAAAACAGTCTCATTTTATACCTCTTTATCCAGCAAATCTTTGTGTCAAAAGAAACTTTCTTCTATGATTTCTTAAAGCAGGCTGTCAAAGTGCATCGCACTTTTGTACGGGTGCGCAACCTGCCTAAAAAGATGCTTTCTATGGACTCCAGAAAATTAATCCTTAATTTAATTGTATCGAAGAACGCCTTTCTGTATCATAAAAGAAAGAATCTCCGAATTCTGCCAAGTACGGAATGGTGGCACTCCTCTTCGGCACAGTACGATATGTGTGCAAAAGCTCTCCGTTTTTGTAAACCTGAAATTCAAGTTCCACCAAGATATAACCATTGTGTAAAAACGGCTCTTTTTGAAGAGATACCGTAGCTAATTTCTTTAAATCCGTTCCCTTTGGCACTACATAACTTTCTTTCGGCAAGTAAAAGCGAAAATACCAATTTTGTCTGGAACGATGGATGGTTTCGGCCTTTACTCCTTCCGGCTTTTGGATTTGAGTAGTCAATTGCCGCCCCGAATATAGTTTTAGCCTTTCACCTACCGTTATTTGAGCATGATTGCCCAATGGAACATAATAGTTTGAAATATAGGCATCGATATACTGAGAAAAAGTCATCTTGTTTTCTCTTTTTTGCTTTTCCAAAATTTTTGCTGTATCATCAAAATATTTATTTTCTATCCAAATAGCATAGTCTTTGATTCTGGCTTTGAGTCCAATTTCCTTGTTAGCTACATTGATTTTTCGAAGAATTTGATTGTTGTGATAATATAAGTCCACTTCCTGTTTTTTTCCCTGTTTATCGACAAAATAATATTTGGGCTGAATCAGCAAATAGTCTTCCCGATAAAAGAGGTCATGATTGGTTGTCACCACAAAATCAATCGGCACTCCCAAAGAAATGCCATCCAGTCGTCCGGCAAGTTTCCCTTCACTAGGATAAACCGGCATTTGCATATCGGCTTTTTTCTCCTTTTCTCCGATATTTAAAATACGGTTCTCGACAAATCTACCAAAAATACTGACATCAAAGCTTTCTACAGCCTTATACTTACTAATATCCAAATTTGCTTGATAGGCAAAGGACGGATTTTGCTCCTCCCTTAAATTGATAGGCAAACTGCGAAAAGTTATCTTATGATTTTCACTTTCCGGTACCCACGATGGAATAAAAAAGAAAGCTGTATCTTTATCCTCTCCGGTTTGCTGCACCGGGAAATCATACCACTGTCCTGCCTTTAAATATGTGCCATTGTAATCTTTCCCGACATAAACATCAAAACTGAATTGAATCTGTCGTTTGGCGATATATTTCGCATAATCTCGATAGCCATATCCTTTAATGTCAAGATGTTTGCCGACAGTCGGATAGGTGATAGCAAAGCTTTCTTCCTTGACAAAAAACGTTTGATTCTTTTTCTGCATATATGCTTCATTGGGTTTATTTACCCCTAAGACCAGTTTCGGATAACAAACCGTCGGCGTGTGTAGACTGACCGGATTTCCAAATCCGCTAATCTCTTTCGTTTGAGGATAATCTTCTCCATGACTTAAAATTAATCGATAACGAATTTTTACAGTTGGAATCAAAGCCTTACTATTGGCTGCTGTTTCAGGAATCACAATCCCTTCACGGTAAAGCACATCTCCTGCAATTTTCTCGGAAGGCGGAAGTTCTTCTCCAACTACGAAGGTATGTCCGTCGACAGTTAGACTGGCATTTTTGGTCTTCCCATTTTGATAACCTCCCTGTGTCATGGAAGCAGTTATTTGGTAATTTTGCGGTGTCAAAGTAAGCTTACCATTAGGAAGAGCCGGACTACTCACTTCTGCCGATTCAATAGCATAGACATAAGCCTTTGTAATTTCGGTGTAAGAAAGCTTGTTGGCAGTTTCCACGTCGGATACCTCTATATTAGTCTTCGAAGAGCTTTTCTCGACATTTTCCGGTGTATTGGTCTTACTTTCTATATATAGCAAATAGCGGTCTGCTATTACTTGAACATATATCTTTTCTCCTGTCGGAATCCCTTTTCCTACATCAAAGCTTTCCTGATTCGGTTTTTCCGAGCCCAAAAGAACACTTACTCCTTGTGATGAAGATGCTTGCGAAATAAGCGAATCAGTTTCTTGGGTTTTCTCTTTCTCAACATTAGTTTTTCCGCTATCATATTTGATTCTTCGACTGTCATCCAGTAAGCGCATAATAACAACGGAAGCCTCTGCACGATTTAAAATGCCTTGCGGGGCAAAGCGACCATCTTCATAGCCTGTGAGAATTCCTAATACATACGCTTTCTTCACCGATTCCTGATAAATCTGTTTCTTTTCCGGGTTTTCTTCATAAAGTCCTACCAACTTAAAGTCAGAAATACTTGTTTCCACATTTTCAATCCCTATTTGACTTACATCCATGCTCTTTCCCAGATAACGCAAAATTAAAACCGCCATTTGTTCTCTGGTAATTTGCATTTTATAATCAGCAAAATCTCCATCTTGCAAAAGTCCAAGTTCTTTGGCCTTATTTAAATAACCCGTGGCCCAGTACTGCGAATGATTTTCTACCTTTTCACCGGTTGCCCTTACCAGCATGGCAATCAATTGGTCAATTCCCAATTTGCTCTCCGCACGGAAGGTACCATCCGGAAAGCCCTTTATTATTTCGTTTTTATTTTCTGCCAAGGTCAAAATATCCTTAGCATACCATTCCTTTCCGTTGACATCCTGAAATCGGATATCTGCCGTAACCAAAGCATTCGCTGAGTATACAAATAAGATGCATAAGATTAGAAAGTATACTCTATTTGATAATAAACTGATATTTCCTATTTTTCTGTTTGCTTTTTTTCCTTGCACCCCGAAATTCCTCCATTGTTTACCGATGATATCCTCTAATCTTATGCAAAAATAAAATTACTAAATGTTGCTCTACTTGCACTCAAGTCTTTATTTACTTTGGCAATTCTTTTTATGTGCTTTTATTTTCTTCATCGCCCAATCATAATGACTGGAGGTGGCACTGATAAAATAAGAGCCCAAGGTTGTTCCTCCTACCCAATCCGGCACACCCTTTGTAAATAGTTCCTCCTGTGTGAAGGATTCCAAAAGAGCAAGCACTTCCTCATGAGAATGATCCAACCATTCTTTCGCTTGGCTTAGCTCGGTGTCTTGGTGTTTTTCCCAGAATTCAACATTGAGTCCGCCATAGGTCTTCCAGTTATAGGGCTGTGGCAAAAAAGAAGTTTTTACGCCGTTTCGATTAGCTACAACCCATTGTAGCAAAAGTCGATGCCACTCATATAAATGTATCAACACATCTCTAAGGTTTTTATCTCGTTTCCAATGTGCCTCTTTTTTCTTACTATCCTCCGTAAAATCAAAATCTCTTGCCAATTCTCTTACTGTTAGCTCAGCAATGGATTTATTTAGTTTACAATAATTCTCTTTCGCTAAATTAATTACTTCTTCTTTTGTTGTAGGTCTAGCCATAATATTTACCTCCTGGTATTACTCTCATTCCTTTTTCTACCCTCTTAAAATAATTTTTTTAAAATTGTCTTCGGAACACACATCATGACCGTTCTCTCCGGGTCTACAACCTGGCAAAACTTCAAATTTCCAACTGCACTTAGGAGCATTCCGGCATCATTAAAACTCAAGCCTAATTCTTTTTGCACAATATCGTTCATTATTCGAACTGCATAAAAAATCGCTTCTTCGATATTTTCATGTGAATAAATCACGCCACAAATACTATCGTTTTCCATCATAGGAGTTTCAATACAGACATCCTTTACTACCGACAAACGCACCTTGACATCTGCAGCAATCTCAACTCCACTGACCATTACCTCTCCATCTCCCATGGCAGCATGAACATCGCCCAAAGAAAAAATAGCCCCCTCATGGAACACAGGAAAATAGAGAGTTGCTCCTTCGGTAATCCTCTTATTATCCATATTTCCTCCATGATTACTTGGAGTTCCACAACTGATTCCGCCTTTCTTTGGTGCGACACCGATAACCCCAATCATCGGATTAACATCAAAAGTGATATCTTCTCCGAAAAAGACTTTTCCATTTTCAACTTTCAGTCTGCGAATCGATTCTTCTTTCACCAACGAACCCAAAACACCATTATCAGGTAACGCACACATAACTCCCTGTTTTCCAAGTTTGATTTCCAAAATTTCCACTTTTAAGACATCACCTACTTTTGCATTTTCCACATATACCGGACCGGTCGCAGGATTTATGCAATCCCAATTCAAGTTGCCAATAGTAGAACCTGCTTCATCCAATTGATTATCAAAACAATCATGAGTTCTAAATATAATGGTTTCTCCATCTTCCACTCTCGCCACACATTGGTTATTGCTATCAAAGGCAAATATTCTGCTGTTTTCAATAATTTTCATGTTTTCCTCCTTCCAATCGGTTTCCTTTGCTTATCTTTTGTGACAAACAGAAAATAAATAATATCTTATCGAAGTATATTCTTTCCTTATTTTATATTATAATAAAGCTGGACGTAACTCAAGCATAATTTTAAATAATTTGTAATAT
>JAUMXK010000120.1 GCA_030535295.1 Eubacteriales bacterium
TATTTCACAATCCAAAAACCTTTACGATTGTTACCGACTCGTTCTATTTTTTCCTTTTCTTTCAAATCCTTTAATATTCGCTGAATTTGCCGGTCTGAAACTTTCAATTTCTCTGCCATAGTTTTGGCTGTATGGCTTGGGTCTTCGCTTAAAAGACGAAGCAATTCTTCCGAAAGATCGCCTCGATTGTTCGTGATGTAACTTAGTTCTTTAATTGTTTCTTTTATTACTTCCAGCATAAAACAAACAAATTGTGTGCTCTCTCCTTGCCGGTTAGATGTATTTAAAGCCAAATAATATTCCTCTTGCCTGTCTTTGATAACCGTTTCTATTGGTAGCCACCGAAAAAACTCTTTCCAGTTTGACAAAATAAGAGTATGCCAGAAACGCCCAATTCTTCCATTGCCATCCGCAAAGGGATGAATAAACTCAAACTCATAATGAAAAATCGAAGAAGCAATCAGCGGATGTAAACCAGTAGAGCCAAGCCACGCAAACAAATCTCTCACCAGCTCCGGCACATATTGAGGTGGTGTTCCTGCATGAATCAATCCTTTTGACGAGTAGACTCCCACACCCTTGCTTCGAAACATCCCAGCTTCCTTGATTAAATCCAGCATTAAAATCTGATGAGCTTTCAGCAAATCCTCCACCTGAAATGGATTAAAATCCAAAAGCATTTCATAAACCTGATAAGCGTTTTGCACTTCCCTGATATCTTGTGCCGGGCCTAAAACCCGCTTCCCTTCAATGACATCCGTTACCTGATCAAGAGTTAGACTATTTTGCTCAATCGCAAGAGAAGAATGAATCGAACGAATCCGATTTTCGCGTCTTAATATCGGATTCGTGGATAATGTATCAAGTGCCGAAATTCGTCCACATAACTCTGCAACCTCCGCCAGAAGATTTGCCACTTCTTCTGTCATAGTAAACGGTGGTTGATATCCCTTCATTCTGCTTCCTCCTCTCTATCTTTTCCTAATTTCCTTCTTTTAATAAAATCTCCAGCTCATCCATTTCTTTTTTGATTTGCGTTTCGAGCTCTCTTAAGTTTGCCATAATTTCACTGGTTGGCGGATATTCTACCGGAATATACTCGATTTCCTTGTATTTATTAATACTGAGGTCATAGTCATTGTCTACGATTTCCTGTTTCGGTACTAGGAAAGATTTGTCCGTTCTTTTTCTTTCCGTTTCGTTCTCTCTGCTTTGAAATCTGGCAATGATATCCGGAATATCACTCTCGTCCTGCTTTGTGCGTTTATCATCCAAACTAAATCCATCCGCCGTCATATCATAAAACCACACCTTATCGGTTCCACCATGCTCTGTCTTGGTAAAAATCATAATCGCCGTAGATACTCCGGCATAAGGCTTAAATACTCCGGAAGGCATCGAAACAATGGCTTCGAGCTTGTGATTTTCCACAATTTCCTTGCGTATGGACTTATGCGCCCCAGAAGAACCGAAAAGTACGCCATCCGGAACAATACAGGCACAACGACCACCGATTTTCAAAATCCGTAAAAACAGTGCTAGGAAAAGAAGTTCTGTCTTTTTGGTCTTGCACACTTTGAGTAAATCTCCGGAAACCGCCTCCGCATCCAGACTCCCCTTAAATGGAGGATTGGCAAGCACCAAAGAATATTTGTCCTTATCCTGATTTTGGTCAGAAAGACTATCTCGATACTCAATACAAGGATTCTCAATCCCGTGTGTCATCATGTTCATGGCTCCGATACGAAGCATGGTTCTATCCATATCATATCCATAAAACATCCGATTCATGTAATGCTCTTTCTTCTCGCTCTGATAAAAGATTTCCTTGCTACGATTTTCTTTCAAAAACTCTCCGGAAGCCACCAAAAATCCTGATGTACCACAAGCCGGGTCGCAAATCATTTCGTCTGCCGTCGGATTCATCATCTCCACCATCATCTTAATAATATGACGAGGTGTACGGAACTGTCCATTTCTACCGGATTGTGCAATCTTGGAAAGCAAATACTCATAGACATCTCCTCGCACATCCGCAGACTGCATCTGATTCATAATCGAATAAATCTCATCCAGAGAATCCACCACCTTAGAGAGCAAGAGCGGAGTCGGCAATTTAAAAATGGCATCATCCATATACTTGGAATAAGCACTGTTTTTATCACTATGAAGACCCTTGATAAACGGAAATACCAATTCCTGCATAACAGAGTACATTCTATCTGCAGGATAGTCATGAAATACCGACCACTTAAGCTGAGTCCCGTCAATCACCCTTCCAGCGATATTTGTCTCCTTCAAAAAAATACTTTTATGCTCTGTTCCCAGCATAATACTTTCTTTCGCCTTTTTATTATCCGATTCATCCAAATCGTGAATAAACATCAAATAGGTAATTTGCTCAATCACTTCCAAAGGATTGACCAAACCGCCGGCGGCAAAGATATCCCATAAATTGTCTATTTTATTTTTCAATTCCCCTGTAATCATTTCTCTTCCTTTCGATTTACTACTTTCCTTCTATCTCGATAATTCTCTTATCCTATCGAGCAAAAACCTTCCGAAGGTTTCTGCTTCGACTATTGTCCTCTTATCTACTGTCTTTCAAAGCCCAAATATCTCGTCCCTTGGAAGGTTAGCTTACCTTTGTCGCCTTCTCTTTGGATTCCATATTCGGAGCCGTCTACACGAAATTCAATTCTATCTCCGCTCTCCAGTTCGTAGGCAATATAATAGGTCGTATGGCTGTAATGCCGATGACCGCCGCCTCGGTGCGAAATGTCCTCTCTCTTACCCATTACCACCGCATCCACAATAATTTTGGGGGAGCGATTATTTTTTGACCACTCCGATAGCCCTTTGATGCCTGCCACCAGAAAAACGGAAAACACCAATAAGAAGATTAAGCCAATCATAATCGGAATAATCGAAAATGCCATTTCAAAAAGACTTGATTGATACATTAGAAAACCTCCTACTTTTCATATTCTTTGCTATATCCATCGGATATATCTGCTCCCATAAGCTCCGCCCTCATCATTGGAGCAAAGCTCATATTTAAAGATTATTTTACCATATCTTTACTAATATGAAAAGCAAGGCTTTTGGGTATCATAGCTTCACTCTCTTTTCTTCGCTTATCGAACTTTATTTCTTATTGATGCTTTCTACCAGAACATATTTTTTTCACAAAGTTCTTTCTTGTTCTCCAAGAATTGCAGTGGTATAATATTAAATTGCAACTATTAATTATTTTTAATTATTTTTTTGATTATTTTGCGAGGAGGAAGTTTGAAAAAATTTATTGCCGGCTTTTTAAGCGCCATTGTACTGACCACTGCGATTTACGCATCTTCTGAAATCAAAGCATACTTATCGAATGCTACCAAAGTTCAATTGAACGGTAAAATCCTGGAATTAAAAGACGCCAAAAACCAACCGATTTACCCTATCAACTATCAAGGAAGCACCTATTTACCAGTTCGTGCTATTTCTCAAAGCTTGGGATTATTCGTTGACTATGATGAACCCACCAAGACCGTTATCTTAAGCAAGGACAAGATTACCAAAAACGACTACTTCAAGGCCAA
>JAUMXK010000028.1 GCA_030535295.1 Eubacteriales bacterium
AGCCTTGTTGAGGATAACCTTGTTGCATATTAGGTTGTCCGTAACCGTATCCATTTAACGGATAGTATCCGCCGTTTCCATCCGGTACTCCTAAATATTGAGCACTGCCGAATCCAAGAATCGCAAAGAATATCGCCGGAAGGAAAATCAATCCTGCAGTAAATGCACCGGTCTTTCCAAAACTGATTGATAATTTGTGCAGGGTGATAATTGCAATAACGATGTTTACAAACGGAATTAGAAGCAATAAAAAGTATAACGCTCTTTCCTTACCCCAGGTCATTTCAAAAATGATGTAGCTGTTGTAAATCGGAATAAGCGATTTCCATCCTTCATAACCCGCTTTTTGAAAAATTTTCCACATTGTGGCAACCATGAATGCATAAAAAAGCAAAAAGAAGATAAAATATGCTCCAAAAAACGTTGCAAACATTCTCATTGCCATTTGCTCCTCGTATCCATATCCATATAACATAATTACGTCTCCCTCCTTATATTTCAGAGAATTGATACAATATTTACCAGATTATTATATCATTTTTACATAAGATGTCAACTTTTTTTACCTCGACTCCGTCAGCAAGTTTTACAAGCTTTTTTAGGAATTTCTTCTTTTGTAGACTTCTTTTTAATCCCCTATTCCGCCAGTAAATCCGCTATTTCAATCCGGTATTTTTTATCACAGAAATGGCATTCTACCGTTAACGGCTTATTCTCTGCAATAATTTCAGCCAGCTCCTGCTTTTGCAAACCTTTAATTGCCCGAACAAATCTGTCCTTTTCACAATTACAATGATAGCGAATCTCTTTCCCCTCCATTTTTTCCGGAGAAAGTCCTTCGAGAACCATGGCGGCAATGTCCTTCGGTTCTTTGCCCTGCTCGAGCAAAGTCGTAACTGTGGCCAGCTTGCCAATATTTTCTTCCAGACGACAAATCGTTTCTTCGGAAGCAAACGGCATCAATTGCACAATAAAGCCTCCGGCCTGTTTGACACTGCCGTCTACATCCACCAATACACCCAGAGCAACCGCCGAAGGAGTTTGCTCCGATTCGGCAAAATATGCGGTCAGATCTTCCGCTATTTCACCACTGACTAAGTTCATTTGGCTGTTATAAGGCTCTTTCAGACCAAAATCCTTGACCACGGAAAGTCTACCTTCACCGATACCTCCGGAAATATCCAGTTTGCCATTGTCTTTGAGCATCAGCTCCGCATCCGGATTAATGCTGTAGCCTTTGAGATTGCCCTCTTCCGCTGTCACCAGCAAGCCGCCCAACGGGCCATCACTTTTAATTTGCACTGTCAGCTTAACCCTTTCGGATTTTTCCATAGAATACATCAATCCCGTACCGATTAAAAGTCTGCCCAATGCGGCAGTCGCCAGCGGCATCGAATGGTGAAAGCCTCTGGCCGTTTCCACGACTTCTTTGGCATCTGTCACATAAAGTCTAAGCTCCCTTTTCGCATCACTATACAATTCTACAACGCTCATTTTATTTCCTTGTGCACTGTCTTTTCCCATGGAATTTCCCGATATCCTGATTTTATCGTATTCATACCATGACTACTTGGCAGAGTGCACTTCCTTTCTACATTCAAATTACTACTTTAAATACAATTAGCTCCACTTTCGCACAGCCTCTTTGGCTTTCTCCCTATCCGGAGAGCATGTGTATGGATTTCCATCTCACATTTTTTCAAAAGTGCTTCCATATCGATGGGAAAGTTGAGCACTTCCTTAAACATTATTATAGGAGTGAATGATATCATACAAATCTTCCGATTCACAGAGAACCACTATCCTATCTCCACCTTGAATGACCGTATCTCCTTGCGGCACGATTTGCTCTTCGCCCCGGTACAAGCCAACGATTAGAGATTTTTTAGGTTTCTCCATATCTTTCAGCATTTTTCCGTCAACGGACGAGCCGATACGGACATAGAATTCCGCCAGTGCCTTGGTCGATACTTTCTTTTGTTTGTCTTCCACTTTCAAGCCTTCCAGCAGTCTTTCCAGCAAAGATTCATAAATCGGCTTACTCTTTAGGAGCTCGGCTGTCAAATAGGCGGTAATCACCACAAAGCACAAACTGGAAATATGCAGGAATGAGCCGGTCATCTCCGTCACCAGCAGCACCGACAAAATCGGTGAGCGAATCACTCCGGTCAATACTCCTGCCATGGCCAAAATAATGAAATTGATATAATACTCTTTCGGAATAAAACCGAATGTGCCCAGCGATTCAAGCACCAAGGCTCCCGTCACACCACCGATTACCAAGACCGGCAGGAAAATACCACCCTGAGCCGCACTGCCATAACTGATAGAGGTAAATACTATTTTCAAAAGTAAAATAGCAATCAACATACCGACAGCCATCGGATGTTCGGCAATCTCTTCCATGATATCATGCCCACCTCCCAAAACATACGGAAAGGTAAAGGCAAACACAATGCTGATAAGCAGTGCAATCACCGGCCAATAAGTCTTGTTTAAAGGCAGCTTTTTATAAATATCCTGTCCTTTTAAAAGAGAGAAGTTGAAAAAAGCTCCGATGATACCGCAACAGATTCCCAGTAAAATCAGCCAGGCATAGTAATTTAAAGGTAGTGCCTCCTCCACAGTGAAAGAAAAGACCGGTTGCAATCCGAATACATTTTTAGATAAATAATCCGCTGTCACACTTGCCAGTAGTGATGGTACCAAAAGCAGGGGTGAGAAGTTTTTATGCATTTCTTCCAAAGTAAACAAAGTACCGGAAATCGGAGCATTAAAGGCTGCCGCCAATCCCGCACTGGCACCGGCGGAAATCAAGTATCTTTCTTCATTATTATTTCTTTTAAGGAGCTGCGACACCAACTTACCGGCCGCTCCGCCGAGCTGAATGGACGGCCCTTCCCTACCCAGAGATAAACCGCCTAAATTGGCCAGAGAGCCTCCCAGAAACTTTGCAAAAATCAAACGTTTGGGGTGCATATTGACCACTCCCAAAACTTCTCCTTGAATTTGCGGTATGCCGCTACCACTGCTTAAAGGCATCCATTTAACTAAATAGCCGATAACGACACCAAGCACGACAAAAGCCATTACCAATAAAGCACTGTAGAGCATATTACTTTTGGCCCAAGTAAACATTTGGCTGCTGAAATGGCCGATATAGCCCAAGGCCAGCCGATAGGCGATGGCAACCAAACCTGCCGCCAAACCGACCAAAACACCGTCCAACAGCACCCTTTTTTTCAATTTGATAAACTCCAACGCCGGATTTTTCGAAGCATTAATCTGTTTTTTCACTGTTTTCTCCTTTCGCTTCCCGAATCCTCAATCAAAATTTCCATTTGTTTGGATATGCTGTAAATGTATGACTCTTTTACCCTCATCCCCGTGATTTGCTGCAAAGCTTTTTTGTAGCTGGCGATTTGCTCTTGATAACGCTCCGTCAGAACTCTTTCCGCTTCCTTTTTATCTCCCGAAACAAAGTCCGTCTTATAGTCCAGTAAAACCAATTCGCCATCCTCTTCAAAAAAAGCATCAATGACACCTTGCAACATTCTCTGCTCCACAGCCTCTCCCGAAAACAGCGGAATCGCCATAATGAAGGCCTGTTCCCGTTTCAACTTGTGATTTTCTTCCGCTCTTCTCATTCTTTGCCAAAGCTGGCTGCGCATAAAAAGCTCTAGGTCTTTCCCTCTTATCATAGAAAGTTCGTCCTCCGACAAGACTTTCTTTGCTACCAAATCCTGCAAAAACCCGGATACTTGCTCCACTTGCAGCTGTACCGGTAAGAGTGCCAGCACTTTGTGGTAAATCGTTCCTCTCAGTGCTCCGTCTAAGCTGCCGGATTTTTTTTCCTGTGCCTGTCTGCTTGCGACTTCTTCTTCCGGAATCAGCCTTTGCTTTTCTTCCGATACGGAGGTGGTTATCTTCTCCTTGACGAATTCCGGATAGGCATAAGATGGATAAAAATGGAGTTCTGTTTCCACTGCGGGATATTCTCTCAGTTTTTCAGTCAGACTCTTTTCGACGGAAATGATTTCGACTTCTTCCTGCTCTTTTTCCTCTAAAGCCCTGCTTTGCCATTCTATAGCAATCAATCCGTACTTTACCCCCTCTAACAAGGACGGCATCATAAAATCCAGATAATTTTTGGCATTCAAAAGATATTCTCCGCTACAAAACAAACCTTCAAATCCATCTATCGAATAGCCCTTTGTAAAGATATTATCCGCCTGCCACTTATTCAGCGCCTTCTCCTTATCATTGACCGTTCCCACCAAATACAAAAACTCTCTGGCTCTGGTCAATGCCACATAAAGAAGTCTTTGTTCCTCTTCCAACATTTCTTTTTTTAGCATGGCCTTTAAAACCGGTTTTTGAAATCCCTCTCTGACCACACGATTTTCATAATCGACGTCAGAAAAGGCAATCCCATATTCATCCTTTATCACGATATTGGCCGATACATCCCGAATATTGAAGTTTTTTCCCATTTGTGCCAGAAAGACAACCGGAAACTCCAGACCTTTGCTTTTATGAATACTCATGATGCGAACCGCTTTGGTTACTTCCATTACCGATTGGCCAAAACTCAAATTCAAACTTTGAATTTGTTCCATTTTTTGCAAAAATTGGAATAAGCTGCTGCCTTCCTTCTCTTCAAATTGCTGCACCTGCTCCATAAATGAAAGAATGTTCAAGCTACGTTGCTTTCCGTTTGTTTCTCTTGCCATCAGCAAATCAAAATAGGTTTTTTGTAAAATCAAATCCAAAAGCTCACTTAGACCGGTAAAATAAGAGGCCTTCTTTATTTCATAAAATTCTTTCAGAAAATCCGTCACTTTCTTTTGCAAATCCCGAAGATCTTCGCTCCACTTAGTATTATCCATCTCTCGAAAAGCCAATACCGCATCATAGAAAAACTCTGTTTCCGTGACCGGACTTTGCACCCGAATATTGGCCAAATCCTCACTGCGAAATTCGTAGATGGCAGATGACAAAACACCAAGCAGTGCCAAATCATTTCTCGGATTGTCAATGCATTGCAAATAATCCATCAAAGTGCGTACTTCACTGGTCATAAAGTAGGCCTTGCCTTCTTCTTTCAAAAGGGGAATGCCTCTTGTCGCAAAAACTTCACCATATATATCAATGGCACTGCTCGGCGAACGCATCAGAACAGCAATATCCTCTACCTGAATCGGACGACTGCAATTGAGCTTTTTATCAAAGATTTCCTTTTCCGATTCCAGAAGTTGCACAATTTCCGCTGCAATTGCTTCCGCTTCCAGAGTTTCCCTGTCCGGACTTTCTTCTTCCTCTTTGAAACTGTTTTTTTCTATTACTATCAATTTCGGTTGGTAATATCCGTCAAGGGGTCTATCCTCGGTAAAGACAAAGCAGGCTTCTTCGTCATAATCTATCCCTGCCGCTTCTTTGGTCATAATACTGCGAAATACATAGTTGACCAGCTTTAGAACCTCAGCCCTGGAGCGAAAATTAGCCTGCATATCAATTTTCGCATACAAACTGTCAATCGGACCGTATTTTAAATACTTTTCTTGAAAAATTTCCGGCTTGGCCTTTCGAAATTTATAAATACTTTGTTTCAAATCTCCCACCATAAAGCTATTGGGGCGCTCCGGAGCGCTGGCCACCAACTGCAAAATTGTATCCTGCACTTCATTGGTGTCCTGATACTCATCAATAATGACTTCCTTATATTGGGAGCGATATCGCAAGGCAATCTCCGAGTTTTTTTCTCCTTGCGGTTTTAATAGTTGCAATGCCAAATGCTCGATATCATTGAAATCTATCAATGCCTTGGTGTTTTTCTTTTCCTGATAGCGCTCTGCAAAGGCAAGAGTCAGTCGTCTAAGCTCCAACATCAGAATCTGCATATTCTTCGTAATTTGCAGATTACTTTGCAAGTCCGTTTGAAAATACGGCATCATCTCTGAAAAAACCTGACGTAAATTCTCAACCTTTTCTTTGGCTTCTTTTAGTCCCTCTTCATCCATGCCTTTTTTGGAACGTGGAAGGTCAGGAGCCTTATACTGCCGAAAAGCACTCACAATGCTGTCATAATCTTCATTTCTCAAGGCAAGAATACAAAGCTCTATCAAGTCTCCGAAATACGTCGTCTGCGGTAAAAAGGGGGCAAACTCTTTTTCGTCGGTATAATCTGAAAGCACCTGCCATTCCCGTTTTGCCCATTTTAATTTCTTTTTTGTTTCCAAAATCAACATTTGAAACAGCTCACTTGCCATCAATTCCTCGCCGGAATCGGCACTGAGCTGTCGCACCAAAAAGTCCAGCCATTCTTCGGGTTCCGCCATTGCCTGTGAGGAATCATAGAGTTTGCGAATAGCCTCTGCCACCGGTAAATCACCGGTTCCGGTAGAAAAACTCTTGCAAAAATGCAAAAACTCAGGACTTGCTTTTTCATATTGCTCCTCCAAAAGCTCATCCATGGCTTCTTCCATTAAAATTTTCGTTTCCGATTCCTCTCCGATGCGAAAATCCGAAGCCAAACCCAAAACCGAATAGTTTTCCTTAATCATTTTCAGGCAAAAAGAGTGAATGGTCGTAATATCGGAAAAAGGCAACAAAGCAAGCTGTTCCCTGATTTCCGCTCTATAATTTTCATTCAAAGCCCGATTTAAAGCTTGACTGATTCTTTCTCTCATTTCGGATGCCGCCGCTCTGGTAAAAGTAACTACCAGCAGCTCATCCATGGAAACTTCCCCTGCCAGCACCATTTGAATCACTCGTTCTACTAAAACGGCTGTCTTACCGGAACCGGCCGCTGCTGAAACCAATACATTTCGGTTTCGAACATCGATTACACTTTGCTGTTGTTTTGTATAAGAAAATCCCATCTCTTTTCCTCCCGATGTAGGAACTCATTATCTTACCGCTTTCACCGCTTTTTGAAAACTACCTGAAAAATCACTTTCTCCCAATCCTAGCTCATACCATGTCTTATCCATTGCTGTAAACAATTGCTCAAAAAATTCCGGACGATTGTTTTCTCCCATGTGTCCGATTCGCAGCAAAGTCGACTGATACTCCGCTAAACTGCCCGAAATTTGAATACTGTGCTCTTTTTGCAAATGCTCTAAAATACGAAAGGCATTTGTTTGCTCCGGCACATAAAAGGCCGTCAATGTATTGGAATGATGGCTTTGAGCAAAAAGCTTCAATCCGTTTTCCTGTAATACACGGCGAGTAATTTCTGCAAAATCGGCATGCTTTTTCAAGAAATCTTCTTCCAAAATATTATCCAAAGCCGCCTCCAGTGCATTAATAAGTTGCTCGGGCATGGTATACGGAAACCACATTTTTTCCTGCCAGTTCAAAAAATATTTATAATTTGCGTAAAAAGAAGCAATCGGGCTTTCTCTGTTTTCCAAAACTTTAATGGCTTCTCTACTTAAAGTCACCATACCCAGTCCACTTGGTGCCGAAAGACATTTTTGACTGCCACCGAGCAAGACATCGATTCCGCTCTCTTCATAATTCAAAGCTTCCCCACCAATGGCCGACACACTGTCTACTACACTTAGAATACCACATTTCCTCAAAAATTGACAGATAGGGACAACATCATTGGTCACACCGGTCGGTGTTTCGCAATGAATCATGGTTGCCATCTTCGCGTCCGGATTTTCTGCTACCGCTTTCTTGACTGCTTCCAAGGAAAAGCCACGATTGTCCTCATCATAAACCATAATCGGCTCTCCGCCATACATAATGACCAAATCTGCAAATCCTCTTCCAAAAATGCCATTGGATAATACAAGCACTTTGTCACCGGACTCTATCAGACTGGCGCAAGCGCCTTCCAATGCAATCATGGCTTCCGCTCCCATAATGAAGCTGTAGCCGGTACTATTTTTTATCAATTGATCATACTTTGCCACTAACCTTTGATACTGGGCATAAAAATCCCTGGATAAATCCGCATTCCATCTTTGAATACTCATTGCCTCCAAAGTATTTTTTGCTATAGTAGTCGGGCCTGCACTTAATATCAGCATAGTTTTCTCCTCTTTTACATTCACGAAATGGGAAGTCGCTTCCATAAGAAACAACTTCCCATATCTAATTCTCAATGAACTCTACCATTTTACCCCATATTCGACAAGAGGTAAATAGTTTTTTGTTCTTAATTTAATTTTATCGTCTAAACTTTAAAGACAGCAATAATTTCCGTCAGCTCCTGTGCCGTTTCCGCTAACAATCCGCTGGAGTTGGCAATTTCATGAGCCGAAGCAGTTTGCTCCTCCACAAAAGAAGCCGATTGCTGTGCCGATGCCGCATTTTGCTCGGAAAGCGCCGAAAGACTTTCCATAATATGAAGCAGACTCTCTTCGGTCGCCCCCAATTCCTCGCCGGATTGATTCAGTCTTTCCACCACTTTTCGGGTATTTTCCAGTGCCGAAGCAATAGTTTCAAATTGTGCATCTGTTTCATCCACTTTTAGCGATTGTTTTTCTACAATTCCACCGACCTCGTTCATTATTTCAACGGTTTCTGCCGTTTTTGTGGTTAAGGATTGTACGATTTGGCTGATTTCTTCTGTAAATTCGGTCGACTGCTCCGCCAATTTTCTGATTTCTTCGGCAACCACTGCAAATCCACGACCGGATTCTCCGGCTCTTGCCGCTTCAATCGCCGCATTTAAAGCAAGCAGATTGGTTTGGTCGGCAATCGACTTAATCATATCACTGGCATTGGCGATTTGCATTGCACTGTCATTGGTGGTATTGATAGCCGCCATGACACGAACTGCTTCTTGTTTTGACATTTCTGTTGCTTTCACCAGCTCTCTGACGGATGCAATTCCTTTTTCCTTGGCCTCCAAGGCATTGGATGTGGTTTCATTCAAATCTTCCACCGCTTCTTCATTCTTATCCATAGCCATTTTCATCTTGTGCATAGCTTCTGCACCTTCTTGCATATCCTCCGCCTGACTGAGAGCACCTCTGGAGATTTCATCCACCGAGCGTGCCACTTCTTCCGAAGCATGAGCAGATTGCTCACTAGTAGCAGTCAATTCCTGAGAAGAGGCTGATACTTGATTGGCAATGTCGCTGATTTTCCCAATCATCTCACCCAAACTGCCTTTTACTTTCAAAATCGAGCGAGAAATATTGCCGATTTCATTTTTTTGTTTGGCATACTCTGATATCTTAGAATTCTCGGACATGGTCAAATCAAAATCCGACAGCATTGCAATTTCATTACTCAGTTCGGTAATCGGCTCGGAAACAGTTCTTGCATCCAAATATGCCACCACTGCCATGATGAGCAGGGCAATCAACGCCAAGATAATCAAGCTATTTCTCAAGCCGTTGACTCCTTTAACAAACTGTGTTTTTTCCACCATGATAACCAACTTCCAATTGGTTCCTTCAATCGGAGAAATCGAGTAAACGGTCAACACTCCATCCCTCATGTCTTCAAAGGTTTTTTCTTGTGTTGTCAAAATTTTGTTGGCAATATCACGATAACTTCCACCATTGACTTCATCCATTTTTTCTTCCACAGTATACTTGGCATGAACCACAAATCTACCTGTTTCGTCTACAACAAAAGCCGTTCCTGTTTCTTCAAAGTGAATCCCCAAGACCATTTCCTGCAATTGCTGCAAAGAAATATCCGCACCGACAATTCCCACACGATTTCCCTTATTTCTCATTTCCTTCATAATACTGATAATGGCTTTGTTACTAATGGTACTGATATAAGGGTCGGAAACAACCGGTTCTTTTTCACCGATGGACAGACGATACCAATCCTTTTCCAGAATATTGTAATCGGCAGGTGGCACCCAGCCTACCGCATCGACATATTTTCCGGTTTCCAAACCGATGAAAAAGTTTACGATGTCATCATTGCTTGCCATCATTTCCGCAAACAATTTTTCCAATTCGTCATTGGACAGATTGATTTTACCAAAAACATCGGCAACCGCTTCCAACATTCCTTTTTTGTCAACAATGATATTACTGATTTCTACACTGCTTTTTTCCGTTGACTCCAACAACTTCGCATAATGCTCCTCAACCAACAATCTTGAAGAAAATAAATACGACACAATTGACATCACTATCAAGATGGTTGCTACCGGTACCATTATCGTTACCAGCATTTTTTGTTTCAATTTCACGATTCTTTCCTTTCTGATACTACGTCTCTTTTCGGTAGAATACCAATCCAAATATACAAACCAGAACTGAAATTATCATATACATGCCTATTTTGGGATTTGTAATTCCACCATATAAAATTATTATAGCTCCTACCATAGCAAATATCGGTCGAATAAATCTTTTTCTGAATGGCAAATCCGTAAATTTAATAATGTACCAAATATAAAGCAAAATATATAAGCCATAAATCATTACAATCGGAATCTCATCTATGGAAATGAAAGTTCCGTACCAATTGTTGAAACTGCCGTACCACAACATCAGAAAGAACATGGACAATAGATACGACAAAAGAGTCGCATACGGAGGCATGGTGGTCTTTTTATCAATACGGGAAAGCTGTTTCGGCATTGGCCCTTGCCCACGTACCGCCAAGGAGAAGGTTCCCCGCATACAGGCAATAATCAATCCGTTTAATGTACCCAAAACGGAGATTATAATAAATACGATTAATAATGTAGATGCCAAAGGGCCGAACAATAATGTGCCAACTTCCGCTACCGATGCATTGCCTTGCTCTACAATCTTGGCCGTCGGCAATACACTGGTAATGCCAAGGAAATAGAGAACATAAACTAAAAATACCGTCAAAGACCCCAACGTAAGGGCTTTCGGCAGGTTTTTTCTGGAGTCTCTGATTTCATTATTAATCGACAAAGCCACTGTCCAGCCTTCGTAAGCAAAAGCAGTTGCCACAATAGCATTCTTGAGCAGTCCCTTATCTGCCAGAAAGGATTTCCCGGATGCAATGAAATTACCCACGGATACACCATTGAACAAACCTACTACAATTCCTACCAAGGCCACTAAAAATAGCGGTATCAGTTTGATAACGGTTGTTGTCACTTGAATTTTTCCGGAAATATAAGGCGCATAGTAATTGAGCAAGTAAAACAAAGTCATATAAATCGCCGCTAAAATCCAGGTAAGGCTGTCATTATCGGAGGCCTTACTGCCTAAAAGAACCATGGTATAATTGCCGCCAAGCCATGCCAAAATGGCAGACAAAGGTACGAAATACAAGAAGGTCTTAAACCATCCCACCAAGTAGCCGACTTTTTTGCCATAAGCCACTTCAAAATAATCTACAATACCATTAGATGATTGGTATCTGGCGGCAAACTCCGCAAAGGTCAACGCACCGAAAACCATAGCAAAGGCACCTCCTGCCCAGGCCAGTAATGCCAAAAGTAAGTTGCCATTCGTGTAATTTAAGACATCATCCGCTTTATAAAATACACCGGAACCGATTACCACACCTACCACCATAGCAATTGCCATGGGTAGGCCATATTTTTCTTTTAATTTTTCCATTTTTCCTCCTAATTACTTCCATAAAAAATTTCCAGCAAAGTCAGTCCCTTGGCCGGTAATGTTCTGGCGGCAAACTCCCGTTCACCGGTTTGAAATGCCGCTTCCATTTGTCTATCAATCTCTTCCTCACTCATCTTTGCACTTCCCCAGTCCAAAATACAGCCCGCTATGATGCGAACCATATTGTATAAGAAACCGTTTCCTTCTATATAAATATAATATGCCCTGCCGGCTTCCGGCCCGACATGCTCCTGCAAAACTTCCTTGACCTCACAACGCATCACCCTGCGCACGGTATCCTTGACACTCTTTTTCTTGGCGGAAAAGGCATTAAAGTTATGCTCCCCTACAAATTTCCCTGCAATGTACTGCATTTTCTGAAAATCTGTTTCTCTTTCAAATAAATAATGATCCTTGGCCATCAGCGGCATTTCTACCGTACCATTCCAAATCTTATAAACATAAATTTTTCTTTCGGCATCGTATCTGGGATGGAAATCTTGCGACACCGTCTCCGCTTTCCAGATTTGAATGTCCTTTGGCAAATAGTGGTTGAAAGCATGCTTTATCTTGTTTGCCGGCATTGTACTTTCCGTTTTCAGCAAAGCTCTTTGGCCCAATGCATGTACACCGGCATCCGTTCTGGAAGCCGTGGTTATGGTGAAATCCTCTTTCAAAAAACTCCGTCCTGCCTTCATCATGCATTCTTGAATGGTCAACGCATTGTCTTGTACCTGCCAACCGGCATATCGGCTGCCATCATATGAAATAGTGAATAAAATCGCTTGCATGGTATTTCCTCTTAAATGTAAAAAAGTGAAATGTAAAAAAGCTGTGCAGGTTAAACCTACACAGCCTGTTTGACTTATTTCTTATAATTTAACTACATCAGCAGCTTGAGGACCTTTAGAGCCTTCAACGATATTGAATTCTACTTGATCGCCTTCTTCCAATGACTTAAATCCGTCACCACCGATAGCAGTGAAATGTACAAACACATCGTCTCCACCATCAACTGAAATAAATCCAAAACCTTTTTTTGCGTCAAACCATTTTACTGTGCCTTGTTTCATTGTATTTCCTCCTGTAAACAAATAATATTACGCTGTAGGTTGAATTTCTTACTTCAATAGGATGGAGTACCTCAACAACTCTACTCCCCATAGAATACCATCTAATTTATAGTCTGTCAAATATTTTTTAATGAGAATTTAATTTTTTTATCATTTAACTATAATTTGATAATTTTACAACTCTAAAGCCGCCTCTTTTTGTTTAATTTTCACAAAATAAGTCCCGACAATCAGAAAAGCTAAGGCAAATAAAAGTTGAATCGCCATGTTGCCGTATAAACCGTCATTTTGTAAATAAATGGCTTCATTGCCCAGCACATAATAATAAGCCGGTAGAAAATGAGCGATTTTTTTTACAAAAACACCTAAATACTCCAAAGGTACAAAAGCACCGGTGATAAAAGAACTTCCCAAAGAAAAGATATTGGCAACGGCATTTAAAGTATTCTTATTGTGGATAAAGCTATTTATAAAATAAGCAAATGCCAAAATAGTGATGACAAACACTGCTAAATTGAGAGCGTATAACTCAAACTGTATGTTTTCGATATAGCCGCCTTGAATTACTACACCCGTCAGCAAAATTAAAAACCAAACCAGAACGCCGAACACTACCTGCCCCAAAAAAAGTCCCATTTGAAAATCCCGCAGTGATTTTCCGCCACATTTATTCCGAAAGGCAATCTTAGGTGCATTAAAATCTGCCATTACCACACCGATTGCCAAAACAATGACCGCAATCACAGGGTAGCTGCCGGCATTCATATAGCGCTTGAACCACTCCGCTTGACTTTGCTTTTTTTTGCCGCCGTCTATCAGAGATATGGTTGCCTTTTGCTTTAAAGCATTATCCAGACGCTCGTAGTCAATGCTGCCATCTGTTTTTATTGCACTGAGCATCAAATACATATAACCGGTTACTTCTTGAACGACCTTATGCGCTCCTTGCGAAAAGGAACTCCTTTGAACTTCTACCACATTTTCTTTCGGATTTTCCGCAAAATCTTGCGGTATCACCAGCACGGCATCCAGAACACCATTGATCAAGTAATCTTCAATTTCCGATTTGCTTTTTATGACTGTTTCTTCATTCCGTGAAAGCATATACTTAACGAAATGCCCCGAGAGTTCTGTTTGGCTTTCATCAATAATACCAATTTCCGCACGTCTTTCCTGAAACATTTGGGTTTGGCCTTGCTGTTGTTTTCCGGATAAAACACTGATTATCATAAAAATGAAAAGATAGGTTCCGACGGTGATACGATACCTCCATAGTATTCTCAAAAAGTTCTTAAAGACTATCATACTGTTTCCTCCTTAATGCAGCTACTGATAAAAGCAGGAAAAGAATCGGCATTGCGATCAACACCAGAATCCCTTCCCAATAAATCTCCGGTCTACTCAATAAATTAATCCGATAGAGGCCATTGGTGATAATGGACACCGGATTGATTTTTTCTGCAATCGGCAAATACTTAACAATCATGGCCTTTATTCCCACTCCCATCATTCCCGACAAAAAAGAAAAGAAAAGGGGTAAGCCGATACCGATGGCATTTTTCACCTGTGCACTCAAACTGCTCAAAGAGCCAATCAAAACACCAAAACTAATGCCCCATAAATTACCTAAAAGCACCAAGAAAAGGCTTTGCGAATAGTCCACAAACAAATTAATTTTCAGTCCATAGTTAATGAAGAAAATAAGGAGCAGGTTGGAGAACATATTAAGTGAAAAAGAAACTATCACGGAACTTAAGACATATCTGCCTTTGCGAATCGGCGATATACTCATACGCTTTCCCAATTCTGAATTGTTGGCTTGAAAATTATTCATTACCTCCACACCCCCAAAATAGCCGTAAAAAGCTACCATCGCTACCAAGGAGTAAAAGATGATACTCATCGGGGATACGCTTTGCGCCTTGACTTTTACATAAGATTTACTATAATCAACTTCCCCATTCATTTTCCCATTTTCAAAAAAGTAAAACATTTGTTTTATCGTATCCAAAATATTTTTTACAGTGGTTTGAGCCATTCCGGATTGCATTACTTGAATATCACTGTTTTCATCCACATAGACGGAAATTTCTCCCGCTTTCATCGCCTCTTTCCCTGCTTCCGGAGTTAGCTCACTTACTTTTAGAATATCAATTTCCTTCAAAATACCCTTTACCTGACTCTCCTCAGCAATTCCCACGTTAATGGTGAAATCCGGCTCGGTCAGGAGCTTGCCAAATGCCAAGTAAAAGAAAACGGCCATGATAATCGGGTACATAAATGTCCAAAACAAAAAGCTTTTATCTCTCGATAAATTCAGCAATGTAAATTTTGTTTCTCTCAAAAAAATCCTCATTCTCTTAATTCCTTTCCGGTCAATTCCAAGAATACTTCATTCAGTGTAGATTGACGAATGTATAATTTTCTGTAGACCAAATCATTGCTTTCCATAAAGTTCAGGAGCTGATTCATATTGCCGTGCTTTGTCTTAAACTCTAAGATATAGCCGTCTTCATAAGGCTCTACAGCATTGATATTGGCAATTTCTTTCAATTTTTGCTGTAGTCCTTCTTTCTCATTGCGAAAAGAGATTTCGATTTTCTCCCCGACACAAATCCGGTCTTTCAGCTCTTCTGAAGTACCTTCGGCAATATTTCTGCCCTTGTCCATTATCACAATCTTTTTGCAAAGGCTTTCCGCCTCTTCCAGATAATGCGTGGTGTAGATGATGGTTGCCCCTTCTTTGTTGAGGTTGCGAATTCCTTCCAAAATAAAGTTCCGGCTTTGCGCATCGACTGCTACTGTCGGCTCATCTAAGAATATCAGCTCCGGCTTATGTGCAATGCCGCAAGCAATATTGAGTCTTCTTTTCAGACCGCCGCTCAGTTTTTTGGGCAAAAACTTGCGATATTTTTCCAGTTCGGTGAATTCAATGGCTTCTTCGACTCTTTTTTTTCTCAGTCCGGTATCGTCAATATACAGTCCACAAAAATAATCAATGTTTTCCTGCACGGTCAAAGTGTCAAACAGCGATACTTCCTGCGGCACCACTCCGATTCTTCTTTTGATATCATACGCATCGGAACTCATTTGTTGTCCGAATAATTTTATCTCGCCCTTATCAAAGCTTAAAAGCGAAAGAGCACAATGAATAAATGTCGTTTTCCCGGAGCCGTTCGGACCCAAAAGGCCTAAAATTTCTCCTTCTTTTGCCTGAAAACCGAAATGGTCTAGCGCAACCAATTCCTTATAACGCTTTACAATATTATTAGCTTCAATAATCATATTTCCTCCTTGACGATAAACGGTCAGATATAATATAATTTCTTTAGTAACTCAACTTTGCCGCTGTTCTTTTACGCTCTTCCCTTTGAAATGCTGACAGATAAACTTAGCCACTTACTTCACAAGAATACCGCCATTGCAAATCATTCAGCAAGCAAAAGCATTGTCCGAAGACACATGGGAAAGTTGAATCTGCAATTATTATTTTTTTAAGTAATGCCGATAAATCATTTGCAGAAAATTTTACTTGCTTTGTTATGATTAGTATATCCATTTTTCCTATTGGCTACCAGTGTTTCTCGTCATATCTTGATATGACATTTGTCACGTTCGAATATAAAGATATAATAAGGATAGAACTATGAAAACGAATTCTTCAAATTTAAAACTGCACATTACGACCTATCTTTTGCTCGCCATTGCTTCCGTCTTCAGTTTATTTGCAGGAAACCTTTTGCTTCAGGACTTATTCTTGACCTGTGGCAATATTATCTTGTGCTATATTATTCTTTGCCTCTATAAAAACGCCCTTATCATGAAACGTTTGGTGTTGTGGATTGTCGGTTTTTTTTGTTCTGATTTTTTATGGAGCAGCCTCTTGATTTTACGGGATAGAGAATACATTCATAATTCATTGGCGATTTCTCTTTTTATTAGGTTCCTGGAAGTATTACCTTCTCTCTTCCTTTTAATAAGTGCAATTGAAATCTTTTTTGCAGTCCGAAATAAAATCAATTTGAAATTCTTCCTCTTAAACTTATTTGGTGTTACTGCCTTTACTATTGTCTTGGTTTACGGCAGTTTTATGTATCGTATTTTGCCTTTGGTTGACATAAGTTTTTTTCAGCATCTTTATCTGCATAATATCATAGATATAATCGGCTTAATCTTATTGATTTCAGTATTATCCTCTTTGGCTACCGCCAAATTGAATAAATCTTTTTACTTCATTGCTATTACGATAGCTGTGTTCCATTGGTTAAATCTTCTTTACACTCTTTTGAACACCATAGAAATTTCTATTTTTTTCAGTATTTTTTGGTTTTTTGTATATTCTTTGGCACCGCTACTTTTATTTTTTTCTCTTGATACATTGGCTCAAAGTCCGGATTTTGTCCTTTATAACCGATCTTCGGAGGAAATTCTGGAAGTCGAAGCCTTGGCAACTACCAAAATCAAATCTCAATACTTTTTATTCGGCCTTTCCTTCCTAAGTTTGATGATTGGATTGATTAATTTTTCCATTTTTTCCAATTTAAATTTGATTTTATTGGTTTACTTTCTGGCAAGCAACTTTTATTTATTGTCATTGCAAAATAAGACCAATATGAAACGCCAAAAAGAATTGAAGGATGAGCTGGAAGAGAAGGTACGTCAAAGAAATATCGAAATCCTGAAGCAAAACATTAAATTGCAGGATTTAGCCAACCGGGATTTATTGACCAGTTCTTACAATCGTCGCTATTTTCAGGATATTCTTTCGACGCTGGTGGAAGATGCCAAACTGTATGCTATTGATATTCTGCAATTTAATAATATCAATCAAGTCTTCGGGGAGAGTGTCGGTGACGAAGTGCTGATTCACCTATCCAATGTTTTGCACAAAGCATTTCCGTCCCAGCCTATTTTTCGTGTAGACTCCAATGAGTTTGTCATTCTCTTTCGTGGAAACTTGCAATCCATTGATGAAATTAGTAAGAAGATTTTTGATGCGGTCAGTCTGCCTTTTGTATCGGAGTTTTACACAATTTCACTGGATATCGGTGTTGGTGTGGCCACTTATGACTCTCAGTCCTTTGACGAGAAACCTGAAACATTGCTGACCAAGGCAAACTTTGCTCTTAACGAAGTAAAATCCTCTTTAATTCTTCCTCGTGTCCTCGTCTTTGATCAAAAACTGGCGGACAAAAAATATCGTTATAGTTTGATTCAATCTTTACTGGATACCATTAATTTTGATGATGAGTTTCAGATGTTTTATCAAGCACAGTACACGGCCGATGGCAGCACTTTGGTCGGAGTGGAGGCTTTGATTCGCTGGTTCAGCCCAAAACTCGGCTTTGTTTCTCCGGGAGAATTTATTCCGATTGCAGAAGAAAGCGCCACAATCATCAAAATCGTGGATTGGACTTTGAAAAAGGCCTGCCATCAGATTAATCTTTGGAATCGCCAGTACAACATGCATTTGAAAGTCGGCATCAATATTTCACCAAAATACATTGAAAGGCCGAACTTCTTATCGGATGTTCAAAGATATGTCAGTCATGAAAATCTGGATGTCAATTGGATGGACTTGGAAATAACCGAAACCAGTATTATGCACTTGGATTTGTCTGTGATTGATTTGTTCAAGGATTTGTCTTCTTTGGGAATCAGTACCAGTGTTGACGATTTCGGTACAGGTTATTCTTCTTTGAGCTATATCAAAAACCTGAAGATTTCTACATTAAAAATAGCGAAAGAGCTGGTAGACAGTCTTTCGCAGGATTCGAATGATGCATTGATCATCAATGCAATTATTAAGATGGCACAAGGTCTACATATCAAAACCATTGCCGAGGGAGTAGAAACCAAGGAACAGGCACAGGTCTTGCGTGAGCTTGGCTGTGATTATATTCAGGGCTATTATTTCGGTAAGCCGTTGCCGCCGGAGGATTTTGTCAGAATACATTTGTAATAGTAGATTGCCAGTTGTGTTCTGTCTCTTAGCGACAGTTTGCTAAGCAACTCCGAAATATAGTTTCGCACAGTTCCTTCGCTTAAAAAAAGTTGTGCAGCAATTTCTTTGTTGCTCCCACCGTCGGCTACCGCTTTTAAAACTTCAAATTCTCGGGCTGACAGCTCCGGCAAATCCGAAGGTAGGTTTTGTGCCGGGCTGTCAGTTCTTATTTTGCTGACAATTTCCGCATCAAAGACCATACTGCCTGCATATGCTGCTTGTACGGCCGGAATAATGTGCGAGATATTTTGTTTTAGAATGTAGCCTTTGCATCCGATACGCAGGGCTTTGGAAATATATTCATCATCTTCAAAAGTAGTTAGCAGTAAAATTTTGGCTTCGGGAAATTCTGTCAGAAGTTGAGCTGCCGCCTCAATACCGTCCATTTTTTTCATCCGGATATCCGTCAATACAATATCCGGTTCTGTTTGGCGGTAAAGCTCCAACATTTCACTGCCATCATTTCCTTCTCCCACTACTTCAATTTTGTGATACTCCATGATACTACGTAAGGAGCTCAATACCAATCTATCATCATCTAACAATAAAATTTTCATTTTTATTCCTTTCTTTAAGAAGTTGTCGCAGATTTGTTAGGAGGTATCGGAGAGCTTTTGTCAAAAACTTCCATAAACAGGATATGAATGTGAAATCCATTTCGGAAATAGAAATTCATCTTGCCATGATATTTGGCAACAATATCTTCCACTCCACTCAAACCCAAGCCCATACTCATATTCTTTGGTTGCTTTTTGCCATCATCACTAATCAGCAGCACCATATTATCCCCCTGCTCCTTCATAAAAACTGAAAATTCTTGAGCCTCGGAGTGTTTCATGGTGTTTGTCAATGCCTCCCTCACGATATTGTAAACATCTCTTTTTTGCTCAAAATTGAGAGTATGTTGAAGCTGATTTTCAATTCTGATAGTCAAATCCGGTGCACCTGCCGCCAGCTCCTCCAACTTCCGATGCAGAGAAAAGCTATTGTCATAAATGCCATGAAGCTGCTTACGAATATCGTTCATTCCGTTGCTTAAAGTATCCTGAAGGAGTTGAAGCTTATCCTTTTTAAACGGTTCATTTTCAATAATCTTTAAGGCTTCCAGCTGCAAAATACTGCTACTTATCGTATGCCCCAAAGAGTCATGCAATTGGCCTGCAATCCGATTTCTTTCTTCCAGTCTGGCAATTTCCGCTGAATTGGCTTCATTTTCCAAAAGTTTGGCATTGTACTTTTCCAAAGAGATAACATCTTCCATAAGCTGATATGACATTTTATCCTTACTTTTCACATATCGGTGAAACTCTCTGTTGCGATAACTCAAATATAAACTTAAACCAACAATCAAAAAGTCCATCACACGCCAAGTAAAAAACATAGGAAGTAACATAATCAATGCCTTTTCATCCAAATTGAAATATGCAAAATAAAGAACTAGCGGTAAAAACAGAGCAAACTCCACCCTCCATATCATCATTAGGAAATACAAAGCACATAGCAAGGCCTGCCATTTTGCGGCTGATTGCACCCGTCGCAGCAATTCAATCCCTATCGCTACACAAAGAGAAACCATAACAAAAACAGGTGCCTGCTCCATCGGGTAGATTCTCCCGAAATTAAACATACAAAAGCATATCACTATTAAGATTTCTATCAATCCTCTCATTGCTTTCTCCTATTTTAGCCGATTATAAAGTGTATTTAAAAATATATCGGAAAATACTTTGACTTTTCCTACCATTCCTACTATAATTAATATACATTATCCTACAAAGGAATGTATATTAATTACAGCAAGGAGATAACTTATGTATAATGTAAAAAGTTCCAACTTATTTCATTTTCTTTCCATTGTGACTTTATTGTTCGGCAGTCTGGTGGTTGGAATCATTTTTGAAATATTCAATCAACTGGGAAATCCGGTTTCCCCTGTGGTCACCATAGGAACTTCCCAATTACTGCTGGTTTTGGGGCCGGTTCTTATCTATTTTTTGGTCAAGAAAGGTTTCCTGAAAAATAGTTTATATCTGAAAAATCCGGGATTGGTCAATTCCCTATTGGCAATTTTATTGACCTTTGTCCTACTTCCGACGGTTGGCTTACTGAATGTGATATCCATGTTCTTTGTCAAAAATCATATTGCCGATGCTCTGGACACGCTGACTCAGTATCCCTATATTTTATCGCTGACAGTGGTAGCTTTTTTCCCGGGAATATTTGAAGAATTTTCCACGCGCTTTATTTTATTAAATAACTATCGTCATAAGCCATACTATATTGCTTGTATTATGAGCGGTTTGTTCTTCGGCATAATTCACTTAAATGTCAACCAGTTTATCTATGCCTTTGTTCTGGGAACTTTATTTGCCTTTTTAATACAAATTACCGAATCTGTATTTACCACAATTTTGATGCATATTGTACTCAATGCCACCTCTCTAACCAGCGGCTATCTGATGAAAGGCACTCCGCAGGTATCGGCTGCTCCGGATTGGCAAACCCTGGTGGCCTTACTCGGTGTCAATGTAATCACCATTCCGATTGCGATATTTATTATTCTTTTCTTAATCGGATATAACGGCAAAAAAGGAATTCTAAAATTGAAACCGACTTCCCTGGAATTAACCCTTGGACGAAAGCTCCCGGAATATCAACCGCAAAGTAATACCGGCATGAATCCTTCTAATCCTCCTATGGTGCAAAATCCTTGGCAGCCTCAATATGACAGCCCGGAATATTATCCGGCTTATCCACCGGAGGACGATTCGCCATTCATGCCGAACTCCGAGGTCAATATCAGCCCAAGCACCTATCCGGATGCGGAATATGCGGAAAGATATCTGGCCAAATCAGACAGCCCCTTCAACTGGGCATTTTGGAGCAGTGTCATTCTCTTTTTGGCCCTGACCGTCTTATCTGAAATTTTGCCAAGACTTCTCCCACAATAGGCTGTCAAAGTATAACTTTTACTATAACATTTGAGCTCTGTACCCGTTACAGAGCTTTTTGTTTGCGGACTGCTATCAATTTATAAATCGGATTGCCTTTGGCAGCAAATTTTCTTTCATATTCCGTCATGACATTTTCTTCCGGCCGGATTTCTTGGTGCAAATCCCAATACACTTTCTCAATCTCAAAATAAGGACTATTTTCAAAACTCTCCAAGGAAAAGCGAAACAAATTTTCATTATCTGTTTTCATTTCTACTTTTTTACCCGGTTTTAGAATCCTTTGATAATCCTGCAAGAATCCCTCTGCCGTCAAACGTCTTTTGGCGTAGCGTTCTTTGGGCCAAGGGTCGGAAAAATTGAGATAAATCCCATCCAAACTGTTTTCTGCAAAGCACTCGGATAATTCCATGGCATTCTCCCACAAAAACCGAAGATTGTCCGGTTTTTCTTCTATTTTATCATACTTTTGCAGAGCCTTTAGCAACACCGAACTATATTTTTCCATTCCCAGAAAGAAACGCTCCGGATATTTCTCTGCCATTCCCAAAAGGAAATCTCCCTTGCCCATACCAATTTCCAGATATAATTCTTTTTCCTCAGTCAAAGCAACAAACTCCTCCTTGGAAAGCTCCTTTATTTTTAATACTTTTTCATGCATAGCCACCGCTTCATCCGCACCGGCAATTTTTCGTAATCTCATTCTACTACACACAGATGTCTTCACATCTTCCTTTCTGCTTATTCTCTTGCTATTATGCCTTATGCCCCCAAAAAATGCAAGAAATAACGCAAAAAAGTTGGCATAACCAACTTTTTTGCGTATTACCTTATAAAGAAAGAGTGTTATCAGGGTAGGACATAAAATCTTTGTCCTTACTTTGTTGCTTCTTCAATCCGGATTCTCTCATCCGGTGCCACAAAGATATGATCTTTGACCTCTATATTCTGCATAATGGTTCCTTCCGCTTTGAAATCGCCGGTAGAAACCACTCTGGCGTAATAGCTGTAAATTTCTTGCGTTTCCTGCTCATTGATCCAGCTATAGGCGTACACAGTGACCTTTTGTCCTTCGACATCCTGCCACCAGCGATATGGCATGTAGCCATAATTCTTATTTATTGCCTTTAATCCCGAAGGCAAATAATCCGTAATACAGTAGCGTTCCGAAGGTGCCCCTTGTTTTATTTTCCAGCTCAGACGTACTTCAATGATATCTCCTTCCTTGAATTGATTGGTCGTTTTGCCTTTCACCAGATACTCTCTTTTCACTTCAATATATGGGTCGTTTTTTGCTGCCAATTTTTCTTCCTGAATATAACTGAGAATGACATCCATATCTCCCTTGACGGTTTCAATTTTAAACTCTCCCAATTTTGAGGATGGTATGGTGACGCTGTGTCTGTATTCCTCAGCCTTTGCTTCACGTTTTTGTCCCAGATAGGAATAGCTGACACTGCCTTCGGAAAACTTCACTGTTTGGAAACTTTCCAGAATATACTGCAATTGATGTGCCGTCATCAAGAAACGTTTGGAAGGATGCTCTCTCATATAGACAAAGAATTTCTCTGCCTCCGGCCGATTCAGTTTTTGAGCCAGCAGCATGGCAAGCCCTGACAGATAATAATTCATATCTTGGTCTTGGCTTGCTATTTTCACACTTGCCTGCGTAGAAAATTCTTCCATATTGGCTTTGACAATTTCATCATAGATTTGACCGGCCTTATAACTATCGCCTAGTTGTGCATAGCTAAGTGCAATATAAAGTCTGTCCTTATCCGTTAGATTGCTTATCTTTTCCAACTCGCTCAGTTCCTTCAATATCGGCTCTCCCAGATATGCCAAACCATACAGAATCTTTGCCTTCTCTCTTGTGCTTTCCTGCTTAAAGACAGCACTCAAATACATTTTGACCTTTTCGTAATTGATATAATCTCTGCCTTTTTCTTGATGCAGGAGCGGCAACATATCCACTGTCACATCTATTTCTTCTTGGGCATAAGGTAAAATGGATAAGCCACCATTTTCTTTTTGGTATTGGGAAATACGGATATTCTCTACTTCCACAACATAGATATCCTCTCCCAACAATTCCTTTAATTTATCCGCAGCAATCTTGGCTACAAATCTTTGATCAATCCTCTCACCAAGAAGATAATTCAAATGACGAAGTGTCGGAACATATTTCGCTTTTTCACGGTCTACAAAGGAAACCACCGTCATTCCTTTTTGGTTGCTACCTAGCTTCATTCCCGGTTTTGCTGCTTGCACTTTGCTGACTTCTTGTTGGTGATAGCTTTGCACAATATCGACCTTGTACTGCAAGGCATCGGAAAGGCCATTGTTCGTTCTAGCCACTACTTTGACAATTCCCTGTCCCGCTTCTTTCCATTCCACTACAGGTAAATTGATTCTGGTAAAGGCTTTTCCTCTTGCCTTTCCAATTTCCTTATCATTATGATAAAGAGTATAATCAATGATACTTCCTTCCGTCAGACCACTGCCATAAGCAGTAACTCCAAGACTCATTTTATCCCCTGTCAAATACATCTTATTCAAAGAGGCATTGATAAAGAATGGCAAACTGACATTCAGATTCTGCACATCGCTACCCGCCTGTAAATCCTCACTAATGGCAGAAAGCATAATGCGCCAAGACGTAATATTATCTGGCAAGGTGAACCGTAGTGTTGCCTTGCCATTTTCATCCAGCTTTTCCAACCGGAATAAGGCCGTATCTAAGAATTTCTCCCGAACTTTGACCTTCTCACCATTCGCCTTCTCTTTGGCAGCCGATGCCATCGGTGCTTCCATTGCCTCTTTTTTCATCTCTGAATCGGTAGGAATTTCATTCATGACAAAGTCTTGTTTCATCATATAGTCGGTATTTCGCTTTCTTTCCATGAATTCTTGCTGAATACCATGGGAACTGAAACTGGCATCAAAGCCGCTGCTTACATGTCTATACAGCTCTCGGAGCAGATTTTCCTGTTTATCAGAAAGTGCCAAGAGAGATTCATCCACTGCCTTGATATGTACCATACCGTTGCCGGCAGCCTTTCCTTGATAATCCGTCACTTCCAGCAAGACCTTGACTTCTTCTCCAGGACGATAGCTTTCTTTATCGGTGGTTGCCTTAATCTTCAGTTTCTTTTGTTCCGTAGAAAAACTAAGCTGCTGAGAACCTGCTATCGTAGCGGAATATCCTTCAAAGACAACCGCTATCACTTCCAAATTCGGTACATCTTGCTCGGTGAAAGGAATCTGAATAGTATTTCCTGCAACCAACGCCTTTCGCAAGCCTTTTTGTCCGGTCAAATACAAAATTCTTTTTTGTTCACTTAATTTACTGCCTTTCATCAGACGCATTTCGGCTGTTTCACCAATCTGATATTCGGTCTGATTGCTTTCCAATCGAGTATTCTCATCCATGTGACTGTCAAACGGGTTTCTCCATTCTCCCGGATTCCAGAAAGTCGAATTTTGCTCTATCGGATTGCCTGCCAAATCTTTCAAGGTAAAGGTCGCCGTGTAAAAAGCATCGTCTTCTTTCGGCATATCTCTTTCATAGGAAAACTGACCGTCTTTATCTGTGACAAAACTTTTGCTTTCCAACAATTTTTCGTCCAACTTCCATTCATAAGTTTTTCTGACTACTTTATTGATGTAATCATAGTATTGTCCGGTTTCGTATGGCACCCATTTCTTTTTATAAATATCGACATCTACTTTATGCCCTGATAAAGCATCCCCGATAAAGTCGCCATAAGTTTCTTTCGGATTTTGATTCATCCGTTCCAAAGTAATTTTATTGACCTTACCTTTCAGATAGCCTCTACCGGATTTGACCTGGGTATCGGTATCCAAATATACATTCTTCAGAAAAACCTGAAAATCATCTTCTGCTCTAATTTCTCCCGATTCCGGCAGCTTGGCGTAAACCGATGCATAGCTATAGTCAATATATTGATGTTTGATATCCAGGTTCTTTTCTTTTTCTGCCTGATATTGATAAGTAAAGTTTCCATTTCCCAAGATATCTGTCTTGCCCTTACCTTCTTCGAAAAAGCGATTGCCGATTTGATAGGAATAATCCAAATGGCTGACCGCTGTACCTTCAAAGAACCGAGTCCTCACCTTAAAGTCAATACTTTCATTCCAAAAGATAGCACTTTTATTCTTCTCAACCGAAATCTTATATGCCGGTTTGGTATAGTCTTCTACTGTGAAATGCTGTTTTTTTATCACTTCATCGCCCAATTTCACCCGCAACTGATAGCTTCCTTGTGCCAGATTCGGCAACTCCAGCTCTGTGGTAAAAAAGCCATTTACCACCGGTACATCCTTTACAACATAGGCCAACTCTTTGCCGTCACTGTAAAAATACCAATAACTTTGCGTAATCTCTACTTGTACTTTTTGGATTTCTTTTTGACGTTTCAAACGCTCCTGCTTACTCAAAGTCGTATTGCCGCCCATTTCATACCTTGGTGCCACATAGCCCAGAAGTGCAAGTTTATCCACCGGTTGATACAAATTTCTATCCAGCTGCAATACATTCCAATATTCTTTGGTATCTTGACGGCGTCCCCAATATTTCCAATAAAACGGGCTATAGTGATTGGCACGGAAATAGAGCACACTTTCCATTTCACCACTTCGAATCCAAAGGGCTGTCGGTCCAAGCGATTTTTTCTCAAAATAGGCCAAACCATCTTTATCGGTTTTCGTCCTTTCGATTTCACGAATGTCAATTACCTTTCCGTCCTTATCCAAACTTTCATACGAGATAATCTCCGCCCCGGACAATTGGGTGTCTGTCTTGACTTTATTAAGCCACAATACATCCCTGGTGTCCGACTTTTGATAAAAGCTGCTGATATCGGTTACTTGTAAAAAGGTCTGATCCACCAGCTTTCCCTTTTGGATTTCGACCAAGTAATATCCTTCCGGTAAAGTACTTGGAACTTCCAGATGATACACCCAGGTATCTTGATTGAATTTCATTTTCTGATCCAAAGTCATTACTTTCTTTAACTCTTTTGTACTCAAAAGAACATCACTATAGTATGCCCAGGTACTTTGGTTGGCCTTTTCATTCAAAGCGGCAATGTATGCCTGTGCATTTGCATAGCGATAGATATCTACCTTGACTTTGATATCTTCTTTTTTATCTTTTTTGTTATTGAAATAATTGACCAGGAAGAAAGGTTTGTCACTGCCGGCAATATCATTTTGCCAGGTATCAAAGCTGAGCCATTCATGCTCTTCCCAATTCCGGTCAAAAACACTGGATTTTTTCGCCGTTTCAAATTGAAATACTTTCTCTTCTTTTAATTTCTTTTCCGAATTGGCCAGTGGCAGCCCTGCTTTTACCCTTACGGTGTAAACCGTTTTTTCCTCCAAGCGATTTTTGGGCACAAAGGCAACCGTTCTACCCTTGCTTTCAAATTTACCTTCCACTTTCGGTAAGATTTCAATGTATTTTTCCAACTCATCTGCTCCGGCAGCCGAAAAAACAAATTCAATGCCGCTATCCACCGGCACTTCCGTTGCTTGGTCTGCCGGTAAGACCGCTGCCAAATAAAAATCACTTTCCGTCTGGAAAAGCCAAGTAGCCCCCTCAAAAGAAAAGGCATAAATTTTATTTTCAGTCAGTTTTTCTTTGGGTCTAATGCGTACCGCTTTGTCTGCTTGCTCCACACTAAACTCCATATTTGGCGTTATCTGCAGCTTAGCTTTGACAACGTCCGCCGCAATCGATTCTTCTCCTTCCTTACTCAGCAAAAAAGTACTATCCATTGTCACTCCGGAATCACTTTGTTTTTCCGGAATCAAATGATATCCTGCCCGAGCTTCTCCTGCATAAACTGGTTCCATAATTACCTCCGAAATCCCACATCCGCTAATAATCAGTATCATCCCCAAACACAATGACAAAATCTTCTTTTTCATATTGCCCTCCCTTTTTATGACCTGCCCTTGCAAAGCGGCCGACTACTTTCCCTCCGGATTGCTCTCCGCCGCCTGTTTCCGATTGTCACAATTGCCCTGTCATATTTCAGTTTGTATTTTTCTTCTATTACTTCTATAGCGTTTCTTCCCAACAAAAAAGTTTCATTAAAATGATTTGCATGATTCAAAAAAACTTTATATGCTCTTCAGGCAAATCATTAAAATGATTTGCATGATATGGAAAACTTTATAT
>JAUMXK010000029.1 GCA_030535295.1 Eubacteriales bacterium
CTATTTTCATAATGTTTTGTGCCTGAGCGAAGCGAAAGGAATGGAAATAAAAATGGAACAAAACGAGAAGCAATCCATCGCCACATTGCCTACCCAAAAGCTGTGGCTGGACTGGATTATCGAAGTGCAAAGCATTGCGCAGTGCGGACTGGCATATGTGAAAGATATTTATGATAAGGAAAGATACGAAAGACTCAGAGAACTATCTGCCGAAATGCTTTCACGGTATATGCAAGTGCCGCTGGAGAAAGCGAAAGACTTATTTTGCAATGAAGAGGGGTATCAAACTCCGAAATTAGACACGAGAGCCGCTATTTTTGACGAAGATAAGATTTTGTTGGTGCAGGAAAACGATGGAAATTGGACCTTACCGGGTGGCTGGGTTGATGTCAATCAAACCATTGCCTCCAATACCGAAAAAGAGGTAAAGGAAGAAGCCGGACTGGAGGTAAAAGCGAAGAAGATTATTGCCTTGCAAGAGCCTAGATTACATAATAAAGGAAATTTTCTTTACAGCATTTGCAAAGTGTTTGTTTTATGCGAAAACTTAGGCGGAGAATTTCATGAAAATAGTGAAACTCTCGATTCCGGTTATTTCTCGTTGGATGCACTTCCGCCTCTAGTAGAAGAAAAGACCAATAAAGAACAAATTGCTCTTTGTTTTGAGGCTTATCAAAGTGAAAAATGGGAACCGGCTTTTGATTGAGGGGAATCCGTCCGGCATAAGGGGGATGAAAATTTTGGTGTTTTGCATAAAAAGACTAAAAATAAGGGATAACATCCTTCGTATGCAAAAATTTAAAAGGCAGAAAAAGAACCAAATTCGCCGGTGTCGTTCCTTCCGCTTAACAATTCAGATTTTTTTCTATATAATATATCTAACTAGATTAAATAAAGACAATCGTTTGGTTCTACCAAAAGAGCAAATTATCTGGAGAACAACAAGAAAGACTTTAAGCCTGCACTCTCCGGCTTGTGCCGGCCTGAGACCATAAGATTCAATGGTCTTCCTTAGAGTCTGTAAGCTTAAAAATCGCTTTGAAAGGAGAAACATCATGCAAAGAAAAATAACCGAAAAAGTACAAGGAACTTGGGCAGTGGATGGGGCAGGAGTAAAGCTGGTAAGGGTTTTAGGGCCCAATACCATCAAAACGTTTGACCCGATTTTGATGCTTGACTCGTTTGACAGCACCAATCCGGCAGACTATACAGCAGGATTTCCGACGCATCCGCATAGAGGCATTGAAACTATAAGCTATGTCAGCAGTGGCAAGATGAAACATAGCGATAGCTTAGGATTTTCTGATACTGTAGAAAGTGGAGAAGTGCAATGGATGACCGCCGGCTCGGGTATCGTGCATGAAGAGCTGGTTCCGGCTTCCGACCGTTTGCTTGGAGTACAGCTATGGCTGAATCTTCCGCAAAAAGATAAAATGACCACCCCGAAATACCATGCGATTAAGGCAGAGGAGATTCAGGAAATTCCGTTTGAAGGGGGATATGTTAGATTATTAGCAGGAAATTATGAAAATTACCAAGGTTTTCAAAGTGAGCACTTGCCATTTGATTACTATGATATTCATTTGCAGCCGAATCAATCCCTGACGGTACAATTGGCGGAAAATCGTTCCGTTATGGCATTTACCTTGCTGGAGGATGCTGAGATTGCCGGCGAACCGGTGGCGGAGAAAACAGCGGTTAAGCTTTCGGAAGGTACAGAAATCACATTTTCGGCAGGAGATAAAGCGGCACAGATATTATTTATGAGCTCACTTGCATTAAAAGAGTCGGTTGCTTGGGGAGGGCCGATTGTAATGAATACGGAAGCAGAGCTTCGAGAGGCATTTGCAGAACTACGTACAGGAAGATTTTTGAAAGAAAAGATGCAGTAAAAATCATTAAAATGATTTGCATAGAGAAAAGAGATTTCGATATATTTAAGGCAAATCATTGAAATGATTTGCACGGAGAAAAGAGATTATGATATCCATAAGGGGGCTGTTGCAAAATACAGCTTTTACACAAGATATTGTTGCGAAACAAAGAAAATTTCCTTGTATCTTGTGTAAAAATCTTAAAATGCAACAGCCCCATAGATTGCCGATATCAAAACAGGTTTTGTATAGACAAAACAAAAGCAATTTACAAATACGAAGAAAAAGGCTATCAACACAGCAAAGTCGAGTGTTGATAGCCTTTTGTTATTGTGTTTTGGTGGTATGCCCAAAGACATATCTGACAGGTAAACAAATGAGCGGAGATTTGGTTGCCGGATTTTCTTGTAGGATGAGCTGTACGCAAGTTTCGGCAATGTCCCGAGCAGGCTGTTTTATGGAAGAACAAACATAGGGACCGTTTCCAAAGTGTCGGACTCCATCAAAGCCAATCACTTGAACATCTTCCGGAACACGGATATTCCTTGTGCGTAGAGCCTCGATAATGAAACAAGCAAGACGGTCGGTTACACAAAAAATGCCATCAAATCTAGGTTTTCCCTCTATGCCGGATTCTATTAAAAAAGGAATAAACTCATCAAAAGAATGATCATCATCAAAAATTTTGGCTTCGTAATGTAAATTTCGGAGAGAACAGCCATTCTCAAAGCCGGACTTACGTTTGTTCGGTTCATTGTTCAGAGTCGAGCCAACACGCAAAAAGGCAACATTACGACAACCTAGGTCTGCCAGCTTTTCGGCTGCCAATTGTCCGCCTGCAAAATTGTCGCTGGCAACACAAGGGATATTACTTCCCATAGGACGGTCAATGGCAACAAAGGGGAAACTTTCGTCAATCATCAGATTAGGATTATAGGTCAAGCCGATGATGCCGTCCACCTTGTTTTGCCTTGCCATATTGATATATTCCTGTTCTTGGTTAAAATCAAATCCCGTTGTGCAAAGTAACATTTTGTAGTTTCTCTTGAGTAAAGACTGATTGATATAATAGGTCAATTTAGCAAAAAAAGGTTCAATGGTATTAGGAACTAAAAAAGCAATGGTATTGGTCACGTTGGATTTCAGTCCTTGGGCATAAGTGTTGACTTCGTAATTTAGTTTTTGTATTGCTTCTTCTACTTTCAGTCGATAGGCTTCCCCGACGGGGATGCCGTTTACTACTTTAGAAACTGTGCCGAGTGCAACACCGGCTTCTCTGGCAACATCCTTCATTGTGGGATTATTTGACTTTTTCATTTTGCATCTCCCATTCGGTTTTGAGTTATAAATTTGTTCTTATTATACTATATAAAGTTGAAAATGTAAAGAATTCTGTGAAACGATTCAGAAAAGAATTCAGGGCAAAAATGACGATAATACGAAAAATAATTATATAATGTGCACAAATAAATAAAATAAACAGAAAATTTATTGACAGAAAAAGAAAAAGAGAGTATGATTATGATAAAGAAATATGAAACGTTTCACGAAGGAAAAGGAGAAAATTATGGAAAGGATTGAAGCAAACCAAGTAGTGAGACCAAACAGAAGATGGAAAAGAATCAGAAGAGCATTTGAAAATCATTGGCAACTATATTTGATGTTGCTAGTACCCATTATTATCACCATTATTTATAAATATATTCCGATGTACGGTATCCAAATTGCTTTTCGGGATTTTAAAGCAAGCAAGGGAATTTGGGGAAGTAAATGGATTGGTTTGGATTGGTTTGAGCGTTTCTTTACCGCTCCCAATGCGTGGAGAATGATAAAAAACACAGTCTTAATCAGTTTTTACGGATTGGTTTGGAGCTTTCCGATTCCAATTATTCTGGCATTGATGATTAACCAACTCCGATTTCATAAGTTTAAGAGGATGGTACAAACGGTACTCTATGCACCGCACTTTATATCTGTAATGGTTGTTTGCGGTATGATTCGAATCTTTTTAAGTCCGTCCGGTGGCTTGATTAACTTAATTGCCGGAACGAATATTGACTTTCTGACCGAAGCATCTGCATTTCGAACTATCTATATCGCATCCGGCATTTGGCAGGAAGCAGGATGGGGAATCATCGTATATATGGCAACTTTGGCCAACATTGATATTTCTCATTATGAAGCGGCCAAAATAGATGGTGCTTCCATGTTTCAGAGAATTCGTTATATTGACATTCCGGAGTTGATTCCGACCATTGTTCTGATGTTGATAATGAGTGCCGGAAATTTAATGAATGTAGGATTTGAGAAAGCTTGGCTACTGCAAACAGAGCTCAACAAAGCGACCAGTGATATCATATCCATTTATGTGTACGAGCAAGGTATTCTAAATGCGAAGTATAGTTACTCGACAGCGGTTGGATTGTTCAATACAGTGGTAAATATTCTATTGTTAATCATGGTAAATAAATTGCTAAAGAAAATGTCAGATAATGTAAGCTTCGTATAGAAAAGAAGGTGGCAAAATGAAAGCGATTGTAAAAAGAAATAATAAGCCGCAGGGGTTATCGGAAAAAGCAAGTGATATTATTTTAGTAGGACTTTGTTTGGTGGTTTTATTTATTGTAGCCTATCCTCTGTACTATGTTTTGGTAGCATCCGTGTCCAATCCGTATGATGTCTATGCCGGAAAAACCTTTCTGCTTCCGAGTCAGTTTTCTATGAACGGCTACAAAGCGGTATTTGCCGACAACAGCATTATTCAAGGTTACTTCAATAGCATCAAATACACGATTGTCGGTACGGCATTTTCGGTGATTATGATTTACCTGACAGCATATCCGCTAAGTGTAAAGTCTTTGCCGGGGCGGAAGTTTTTAAGTATCTTTTTTATCATCACAATGTATTTTGGAGGAGGATTGATTCCTACTTATTTAATAGTAAAGAATACGGGATTGATGAATAATATGTGGGCTTTGGTAATACCGGGGGGAGTTGCAGTCGGAAATATGATTATTGTACGCAACTTCTTTGAGTATAGTATTCCCAAAGAAATGATTGAGGCGGCAGAGATTGATGGCGCTTCCAAGTGGAGAACCTTCATTCAAATTGTAGTGCCGTTAAGTAAGCCGATTATGGCGGTAATGGTTGTGTTTAGTATGGTTGCCTATTGGAATGACTGGTTTACAGCTTTAATTTATTTAAAACCGGATAAAGCACCGCTACCGTTGGTATTGCGAAATGTTTTAATCAAAAGTTCAGCCAGTGCAACACAAGCAGGAATGATTTCCGGAGGATATGCGGAGCTGAATAAGTTGACGGAAATGATTAAGTTTTCATCAATCATTGTGGCAGCAGCCCCAATGTTGATTATATATCCATTTGTCCAAAAATACTTTGAAAAAGGATTTATGGCAGGAGCAGTAAAAGGCTGAGAAAGCAGAAAGGGAATGAATATGAAAAAGAGGATAATCAGTAGTATGTTTGCAGTTGTGTTAGCAGTTTCTTTGCTGGCGACGGCATGTGGCAAAGCCAATGACAGCGGAACAAAAGAGCAAAAAGAGGTAGCGCAGGGGGACAATACCCAAACTGAGTTTACCGTGATGGGAGGTATCAGCCCGCTTAGTACAGGGTACGATTCCAATGAGGTATTAAATCAATTGCAAAAAGATACCGGTATTTCCATCACTTGGGAAACCTCAAGTGATTCCTTAAGTGAGCAGGTAAATGTCCGGATTGCCGGTGGAGAATTGCCGGACGCTTTTATGGCAGTCGGATTTAATAATTTTGACTTGCTAAACTATGGTAGTGACGGTACTTTTATTGATTTGACACCATATTTGACTGAGGAATATATGCCGAATTTAGCAAAAATTCTGAAGGAATACCCTGAAATCAAAAGTGCCATTACTATGAGTGATGGGAAAATCTATGGATTGCCATCCGGTGAAAAAATGGGGACAGCAGGAATCGGAACGGAAAAAGATTATAGCATTTTTACCATTCCTCAATTTTCGATGATAAATAAAGCATGGCTCGATAAACTGGGTTTGCCGGTGCCAACCACCTTGGAAGAATTGCACACGGCACTAAAAGCTTTCAAAGAAAATGATATGAGTGCGACTTTTTATGGCAATGAAGCCGGAACGACCATTCCGATGAGTACAGGTTTTGACCAATGGTGTTGGGGGCAAAATATCTTTTATGCCGGTTTTGGATTTACCAACTGGCCGAATGATGTTTGCAATGACTTAGTGCTGCAAGCAGATGGTAAAGTAGAGTTTGTCAGTGCAACAGATAAATATAGAAAAGCGGTCAGTTATTTCCATGATTGGTATGCAGAAGGATTGATGGATGTAGAAATGTTCAGCCAAGACGCTACTCAATATATGGCGAAATGTTCACAAGGTTATGTGGGAGTGGGAACATGGTGGTATATCGAGGAATTGATGGGAAAATATGCCAAAGACTATGTATTTTTGCCGGTGCTTAAAGGGCCGGACGGAACACATAATGTGACAGTTCGTACCGGTGGTGCGACTACTAGCGGTAATTTGAGCGTAACCAATGTTTGCAAAAATCCGGCAGCTCTTCTTAAGTTCTTTGACCAATGGTATGTTCCGGAAAATGTAATGCAATTACAATACGGACCGATAGGGGTTTTCTTTACAGGTAAGGATGATAAAGGAATGTGGCTGAGCATTACAGAAGAGGAAAGTAGAAATAAGTACAATAAGAGTGCTGGCGAATTAAAGAGCGAACACGAAGTACATGGACCAAAATTAATTTTAAGTGATTATTACAGAACGACCTTCAAAATGGAAGATCGTGCGGTAGAACGCCTAACCGATTTAAATGAGTATTGGATGAAATTTGTGGAGAATCCGATTACCTATCCGATTGACTGTGTATTTACAGAAGAAGAGCTCAATACCATTGATCGCTATCGTGCCGATTTTGAAAGTACGGTAGCAGAGCAAGAGGGATTGTGGCTCAAGGAAGGCGGACCGACGGATGAAGAATGGAACGCTTATTTAGATACTTTGAAGAACAACTGCGGCATGGATAAGCTCTTGGAAGTTTATCAAAATGCTTATAATCGCTATGCTGGAAAATAAGTGTGAAAAAGAGGAGTATATGGGCGAAAAATGCGATAATGAAGCCAAATATGCCATATAAAAATGAAGTCCAGGAAATAAGTAATGCAGAGCATGTAACCTTATTTTTTAGGGATTCGATTTATGAATAGTTATGGGGGTATGGAAGTGAGCGAACAATTAAAGCATGCAAGAGAATATGAAGAAAGAATGGAGAAGAATTTGGGAATTCCCAGGCCGAAGTTTCATTTTTCTTCAAGGATTGGCTGGATGAATGATCCAAATGGATTTTCCCATTTTGGTGGAGAATGTCATCTGTTTTATCAATATCATCCTTACTCCAAACAGTGGGGACCGATGCATTGGGGACATGCCAAGACAAAGGACTATATTACTTGGGAGTATTTGCCATGTGCTTTGGCACCGGATGAAGAATACGATGCCGGAGGATGCTTTTCAGGAAGCGCAATTGAATGGCAGGATAAGCATATCTTAGCCTATACCGGAGTGACCAAGGAAGAGCCGAGCAGGCAAATCCAGTGTATTGCCGTAGGAGATGGACTGGAGTATCAAAAAATCAAGGAAAATCCGGTGATAGATTCCGGTCAGCTTCCGGAAGGGGCGAGCACCATAGATTTCAGGGACCCAAAAATCTATGTAGAAGATAATGCCTTCAAAATGGTAGTAGCCAATCGAGATGTCGATGGGGATGGACAGATTTTGCAATACCAAAGTACCGATTTGAAAAACTGGGAGTTTGTTTCTGTGTTGGATAAAAGCAATCGTCAAATCGGAAGAATGTGGGAATGTCCGGATTATTTTTCACTACAAGGTAAGGAAATTTTGATTTTTTCACCGCAGGAAATGGTGGCGGATGGTGAATTTCACAATGGCAATTGTGTAGCGGCAAGCATTGGTCGGTACGAGATGAATAAAAAGTGTTTGGAAAGAGAGCATGTCCATTCTGTGGATTATGGCTTAGATTTTTATGCGCCGCAAACGATGCAAAGTCCGGATGGTAGAAGGATTCTCATCGGTTGGATGCAGTCCTGGGAAAATCCTATTTATCCGACGGAAAGCAATTGGGTAGGCATGATGACAATTCCAAGAGAGCTGACCTTGAAAGATCAAAGGCTATATCAAAGTCCGGTTCGGGAAATAGAAAATTACTATACTAAAAGCATAGATGTGGAAAAATGTTGCATAGAATCGGAAACAGGATTTCCCGGAGTGGAAGGAGAGTGCTTTGATATGGAAGTCGAGCTTTCCGGAAATGCCTATCAGGAGTTTGAAATAAAGATGGGGCAATCAGGCGGTAGGTACATCTCCTTTTCGTATGATAGAAAAAAGCAACAAATCGGAATAGACAGGCTTTATTCCGGATTGAATAAGGATTTGATTTGTCAACGCAGCCTGAAAGTGCGGGACTATCATGATAAGTTGAAGGTTCGGCTGATTCGTGACTTATATTCCTTGGAAGTATTTGTAGGGGACGGGGAATATGTGATGAGTATGTGTTTCTTTTTGCCGGAAGGAGCAGGGGAGATTCGATTTGCATCGGATGGTTTGGCGGAAGCCAAGATTTTATTTCATTCATTGTAACATGCATAGAAAAGTAAAATGAAAACCAGCAGTTAAGTTATTTTTGCTGTGATATAACAGAAAAGGGAGTGCTATAAGATGATGTCAGCATCATTTTATAGCGCTCCTTTTTATTGCGCCTAAAGAAGGAATTTTAGGAAAGAAAAACTTGGTCTTGAACTAGGTGTAACAAAACCTTCTCAACGTTTCAAAATCTCTATCTTGCCGGAGCTGTTCTTTTCACTGTTGCACTCTCCGGAGACTTCCGAAAGCCGTTATCAGGGTTTTAGGATTCTCCTTTCAGGTCTGAGTTTATAAAAGACAGGTACTATGAGATAGAACTGTCAAATCAGCTTCGAAATCATCCTCAAACGGAAAAAGGGGCTTTTTTCTATGTTGGTAAGGAATACGGAGCAAATCTTGATTGACCGCTCCCGGCGTTAATGCCATCACCCATCCGGCGGCAGCGCTGCTTAAATCCGGCTCCAGATAGCCCATTTTCACCACGATAATGTCAAAGTCGGCAAAGCTTTTTAGGCCGGAACGCTGAAAGTATTCCCAAGAGCCATATTGGAAGCGGTTTTCCGTAATAATGATAAACAGATGATCCAAGTGCACCATTGCCGACCTGCCGGCAATCGGGTTTTCAAAGTGGCAATCGACCGTCACTTCCAAATCGGCAATGGCTCCGAAAGAGGGGTCAATCTTTCCTCCCGGTGCAAGAAGCAGTCTTTCGCCTACCTTTTTCTGATAAATGAAATCAATACACTCCTTATCATAAATGGAAGCAAACAATACTTTTTTGGCAATCGTTTCTTGACTATTTCTTTGTAAAAAGGCTCTAAGAACAAGATTCATATCTCCTGCACCGCCGGCTCCTGGATTGTCACCGGTGTCAGAAATAAAAAAGGGAGCTTGTTTGGCGCTTAATGCCATGTCGATGGCTTCTTCCAGAGGAGCGGTTGGCCCCACAAAGCAAAAATCTTGTCGGGACATCCAAAATCTTTGCGCCAGATGATGGCAGGCCTTATCGACTTTTTCCTTTTCGCTGCCGCATACCACTACATAACCGTGAGAACGGGGCTGGTCTGCCCAAGGGAATCCCATCCAGATGGCGGCATCCCAAATTGCAGAATCGGCGGTAAGCTGTGGAATCTCGGCATAAAGGCTTTTGGCCGGCTCGACTTCCGTCGAAGTCTTTTCCCCGGGCAGCAAAATCGGCACATCTACCTTTGCCCGAAAAATCCTTTGCTTGGGATTTTTCAATAGTTTCCATAAATTGGAAAAAGCTCTTTCTCTGGTTTCTTGTATATCAATGTGCGGAGCGGTTCGGTAGCAAGTCAGTAAGTCGCAGGCTTCAAAAAGGGCATCTGAGACATTGCCATGTAAGTCCATGGAGCAGGAAATCGGAATTCCTTTGCCAAGAATCTTGCGAATATCAGCGGCAAGTTCTCCTTCGGCATCCATCGAGCCTTCTACGCTCATTGCTCCATGAATATCCAAAAGAAAGCCGTCGATTCTTTGTTTCTTCATTTCTGCGTGAAGCAGTGCGGAAAATTCTTCCCACCACTGCCGGTAAAACTCCCGACTGACGACACCGCCCGGCAAGGCTCTGGCACGAGTCAAAGGGATGAGATTGACTTCCTCTTGATAATTCTCAAGCCAAGGATAAAGTCGCAAGAAATCCTCTCCACGAAAAATCGTAAAATCCGATTTGCCGGAAAGATAAGGGGTAAAGGTAGAGGATTCAATATGAATCCCGCCCACTAAAATATTATAACGCATAAAAACCTCCGAAGGGATGACTCCCGATAATTTTGGAATGTAACTTCGTATAGACTGGTGTGTAACACATAAAGTTTTTTCTGCTCTATGTGGATTATCTTATTATACCAAAAGATGCAGGCTTATAAAAGAATTCCTTTTAAAAATATTCTGAAATAAACTCCCCCATGCCCCCCATTTTCTCTAGCAAATTTCCACCCGAAATGCTATACTAAAAAGTAAGAAAAGTATCATAATTTCCATCTATATTACAAAAACAAAGCAATCAAAAAACGTAAAAGAGTGAAAGACCTCTTTTTTGACCTTAAAAATAGAAAAGGAGCAAGCCATGGCAAAGTGTAAATTATTTGAGCCGGTTCAAATCGGAACATTGGAATTGAAAAATAGAGTGGTAATGGCCCCCATGTGCACTCAGGAAGTCAGAGCGCAAGATGGAGTGGCAACGGAGTTTCACAAAGTACACTATGCCGCAAGAGCACTTGGCGGTGTGGGACTGATAAATATTGAAGCCACTGCAGTCGAGGCCGACGGAAGAATTATGGTGCGTGATTTGGGGTTGTGGAATGAGGAGCAAGCCGAGAAAATGAAGGAATTAATCACCTTGCTTCATCAATTCGACACCAAAGTAGCAATTCAGCTGGCACATGCCGGACGAAAAGCTAGGGGTGCAAAGCGGTTGCTTGCCCCATCCGCTATTGCTTTCAGTAAGGACTATGAAGTGCCGGAAGAAATGAGCAGGGAGCAAATCCAGGAAATCGTGGAGCGTTTCCGGCAATCCGCTATCTATGCCAAAGAGGCAGGAGTGGATGCCTTGGAGATTCATGCTGCCCATGGCTATCTCATCAATCAGTTTCTATCCCCGCTGACCAATCATCGGCAGGATGAATATGGTGGCTGTTTGGAAAATCGCTTTCGTTTTCTAAAAGAAGTGGTGGATGCGGTAAGGCAAGCCTTTGGCGGCTCACTTTGGGTGCGCATTTCGGCAGAGGAATACTGCGAAGGTGGAAATAAATTGGAGGAATTTATTCAGATTAGTAAATGGCTGAAAGAAGAAGGAATTGATATCATTGATGTATCGACAGGAGGTGTAGTGGATACTGTGCCCGAGAAAATTTATGCAGGCTATCAAGTGCCGGTAGCGGCGGCTATCAAACAGGGTGCAGCAGTCAAAGTAGCGACGGTGGGGCTGCTCAATGATGCCAAGCTGGCAGAATATATTTTGCAAAGTGGACAGGCGGATTTGATTTGTCTGGGTAGACCGCTGTTAAGCAATCCCAACTGGCTCCAAGCAGCAGCCGACATTTTGGGCGCAAAAGAAGATTTTAAGACATACAATAATGCTTATGAAAGAGGAAGAACGATATAAAAGGAGAAATTATTAGAGAGAAACATAGAAAAAGAGAAAAATATAAAAAACATACAAAAAGGGTTGAATCAGAGTAACACCAAGAAAAAAACATAAAAAGAATGGAGGGAGAACAATGAAGCGAAAAACGATAGCCTGGATTTTACTGTTATGTCTTGTGGTGACTGCTTTTGCAGGATGTGGGCCAAAAGGGCCGAACAAGGATACAGCAAAAGAGCAAGATGGTGACCGGAAAACGGTAGAAGAAAGCAGCAAGAAAATGACCAAAGATAAGGAAGAAGAGCAGGAAAACAACAAGAAAAACAATAAGAAAACAGGTAATCCAAAGCAATTCGATAAGAAAAAAGCAAAGCAAGAAAATAACCGGAAGCAAGAAGAAGAACAAGAGGCCGGAGATGAAAGACCGGAAGAAGGCCGAGATGACCAAAAGCAAACAAAAGCTCCTGAGAAAAAAGAGCCAAAAGTAGATGCCTTTGCATCCTATCGAAAGATTCTGACGAGGTTTTATGATTTGCTGGATAAGGAAGGCTCCGATGATAATCCAAAAGAAGGAGAAGATGGCTTTCGGGAAGGAATCGAACATTTTCTGCTCAAGAACGAAGGAAGTATGTTTGAGGCGTTTGGGTATTTGATAAGGGATTATAGTGGTGACGGTGTGCCGGAGCTTCTAGTGGGCGATATGACAGGAAATGTGTCACGTACCCGTGGAACAAAGATATATGCCCTTTATACATTGGTCAATGGGAAGCCGAAGTTGATACTGGAAAGTATTCCGGGCTATGAATGTTTTCTGGCGGAAGACGGCAAAATCTATGAAAAAGGCGGTTATAGAGAGATGCTCCCTTATTTCGGTTTGTTTAAAATGTCGAAAAATGCCATAGATAGAGAGTATTTGGATTATTATTTCGCTTTGCCAAAGGACAGTAATATAGAGAACATCGGATTTTACCGCAATAAAAACGGCCTGCAGGATGTTGAGCGTTCCGAAGAATTGCCCGGAGTCCAAGGAGATGAAATAGGCCTTTACATGGAGAAACTGGAGAAAGAGGTGTATTTGGAATCGCTATTTCCTTTCTCCGCCTATGATGTTACAGAGGGAAAGACCTATGGTGTTTGGGGCTATTTTATGGATAGAGAAACCGCTACATTAGTTAGCTACCATGAGTTTGTTGCCGATACGACCGAGCCGAATGTGGATCTTTTGCTTTGTGCAAGCAAACCGGTCAAAAACTTCAAAATATTGGCGCTGGAGCACCATGTGAATGAGCAAGGTTTGCTGATATATACCGGTGAAGAGATATATTCTCAAAAGGTTTTGGAGCCAAGAACACCATTTCTTTTGACCTTGACATTTTATGGGTTATACGCTACTTATGGAATGTCTTACGAAGAAGATGGAGTGGAAAAGAGATATACTCTTGAAATGAGTAATAAAGACGGAGCGTTTTACTTTGTTCCGTTTTAGGGGGAAAGAAAAACAAGTGTTAAGTTTTTTTGAGGGATGAAGGCGGTTTCTATGCAGTTTGGGCAAGAAACTGCTGCCAATAAATAATGATATAAAATGAGAAACAAGTGGAGGGAGAAAAAATGAAAAAGAAACTGTTTACCTGGATATTATTACTGACTATTTTAATGACTAGCTTTTCCGGCTGCATTGTGATTAAGAACGACAAATCAGACGACGGTGCTGAAAAGACAAAAAAAGAGAAAGTGCAGCAGGAAGAAGAGGAAGAAGGCTCTTCTGAAACCGGAAAGAAGAAAGACAAAAAAGCGGAAAAAGAAGAAAAGATTCAGCGAGATAATCCTGGGGCACAAGGTAAGCTGGATAAGAAAGACAAAAAAGAAGAAAAGAAGGAAGAAAAAGCCGATAAACAGGATAAAAAGGACAAGAAGGATAAGAAAGAAAATCCGGAAGAACAATTGGGCACGGACGGAGGAGATTGGGATTTCGGGCCACAGCTGAAAAAGCGTGCAGAGGCCATGGAAGCCTATCGGGATATTTTAAGCAGTGTCTATGACTTGATTGCAAGTGGAGCCACGACGGATGAAATTCAGCCGGGAGAAGCCTATATTTGGGAAACTATCCGAAACTACGGACAAGCGGAGCTTTTCGGACTCTTTGGATATTTGGTCATGGATATCTCAGGGGATGGCGTACCGGAGTTAATCATAGCCAACCGTCAAAGCTCGATGGAGTATCCGGCCAATTATGTTTATCTTATGTATACTTTGGTAAACGGAAAGCCGGAACGGGTATTAGAAAGCGCCGCAGAATATGATTTTTATGTAACAGTCGACGGAACTGTATTTTTCCACACCGGCTACGAAAGTATGCGCCCTGCATTTTCGTTGTTTCAACTATCCAAAGACGGTTTGGAATTAAATTGTAAAGAATGTTATTTCGTGATGGAAAAGGATGTCAATTTTAATAGTGTCGGTTACTATTACAACAATCATGGAGTCATGGAACCTTCGGTGTCTCAAGAATTAAATATTGATGAAAAGGGTTTGGAGGAACAGCGGAATCGTCTCTTCCGGGAGCTGTCCTTATTGCCGCTTTCACCGTTTTCCGACTATGAGATTGCAGAAGGCAGAGATTATGCTGTGACCGTGGAAGAGATAAATCTTGAAAATTCCGCTTTCCTTAATTATGATGTCTATGAGGTGGATAAAAGCAATCCGGAAACCGATTTGAGATTATCTCCGACCAGACCGGTGAAAAACTTTAAGTTATTAGAGCTGAAACATTATTTTGACAAAGACAAGGAACTTCGTTTTAAGACCAAAACACTGCATAGCCTTCCCAAAATGAATATCGATTATTCGCTGCTGGTCAGGATGACTTTTACCGGTGATTATCCGACTTTGGGCTTTTCGTATGAAGAAGATGGAAGGACAAGCAGATATGCGATTGCATGGGATAAGAAAACAAGAGCCCTCTCTTTGATTCGATTTTGAGGAAAAAGATACGCAAGGACAAGAAAACGAAAAGCGGAGCTGATTCGAGGAACTTGTCAAGGGAAGGAGAACAATTTTTATGAAATACTATCAAAAATATGCCTCTCCGCTGGGAGGAATCCGTATGTTCAGTGACGGCAAGGTTTTGCTTCGCCTGGATTTTGAGCAATATCGATTTTTTGAGGAAAAATGGATGGATAAGGTAGAGGAGAAGGATTTGAAGGTATTTCAAGAAACAAGAAAATGGCTTGACCTTTACTTTCAAGGAAAGAATCCGGATTTTATGCCGGATTTTTCCTTATCCGGAAGTGATTTTCAAATGCGGGTTTGGCAAAAATTATTGCAAATTCCTTATGGCCAAGTGGTGAGCTATGGGGAGCTGGCAAGGCAAATTGCTGATGAAAAGGGTATTGCCAAAATGTCCGCCCAAGCAGTAGGAGGGGCAGTCGGGCGCAATCCGATTTCCCTGATTGTACCTTGTCATAGAGTCATTGGCAAGGATGGCAGTCTGGTCGGCTACGGGGGAGGACTGGAGAGAAAGGTAGCGTTGTTGGAGTTGGAGAAAGGACAAAAAAATGAGACACTATGAAGAACTGGCAAAAAATTTTTTACAGGAACTGATTTCTTTTGAAACGGTTAATCCTCCGGGAAGGGAGGAAGCTTTGGCAAGAAGAATTGCTGAAATTATGCAAAGTTACGGTTTTGACACAGAGTTACAGGAAGTAGAAAGCGGTCGCTGTAATGTCATTATCAAGCTGGGCGATCATCCGAATAAAATCATATTCAACGGGCATTTGGACGTAGTTCCGAGTGGAGAGGGCTGGAAAAATCCACCGTTTTCTCTGACCGAAGAAAACGGAAAATTTTACGGACGAGGCACCTGTGATATGAAAGGTGCTTTGGCAGCAATGATGGCCATGGCGGTCAAAGTCAAAGAAGAAAATACATTGGGAAATCAGGAACTGCTTCTGGTCTTTGTCATGGATGAAGAAGTGGGCGGCAACGGTACCAGACACTTTGCCAAACATTTTCAAAAAGGCAATCGCAATTGGGTGGTGGTGGGTGAGCCCACTAGAAATCACATCTTCGTGGGACATAGGGGTATTGTTCGCCTGAAAGTGACATTAGAAGGGGTGCAGTGCCATGCCGGACAGCCACACAAAGGCATCAATGCCAATGTGTTGATGGCACAGTTTATTTTGGAAGTGGAAAAGCTGAATCAGAGAATGCAGCAGAGAAAACCCGAAATGCTGCCGGCACCAAATGTGTCTGTGACGAAGTTGAATGGCGGCATTAAGGACAATGTCATTCCGGGAGAATGTGAGGCAATTTTGGATTTCCGTACTGTTCCGGGAGATACCGTTGAGAGCCTGATGGGAGAAATAGAGACCATCTTGCAAAAGCTTTTTGCAGACAAGAAAAAGATAGGCTGGAAGGTGGAATGTTATCTGCAAACACTGGGTGGAGTGACTTCACCGGAGCATCCTTTGGTGAAAACCGTGGCAGAGGCGACAAAGATGGTACAAGGAAAAGAGCCGTTTATCAGCTACTTTGACGGTTGCTGTGATATGAGCCTCTTTTTGGAGCAGGGTTTGGATGCGATCATTTGCGGTCCGGGAAGTCTAGACCAAGCACATACCGTGGATGAATATATGGCGGTCTCGGAATTCTACGAAGCCATTGCCATTTATGAAGAGATTGTACGGAAATCAAGTAAAATGGAGTAATGCAGGGCAGAGTCCGTAGCTATAGTCAGGAAAAGAGAAGAAGTAAAACCGGAAAGAGAAGATTTTTTGTGAAAGTTTCTAAAAAAATCTTCTCTTTTTTTGGGAGATAAGGGGACTAAGCTCTCCTGACTACTTTGAATACTGTATACAAAAATATTTAAAAAAATTTATGAATTGATTGATTGACACACAAGGTATTGTGTGTTAAATTATTTACGCTAATCGAAAATGAAAATTATTATCAACTCAATTTTGGGTATCTGTTACAGGAATATTGAGTTTTAGAAAGGATTTTCTTTTCTTGGCATAGGATTTATAAATCTTGATACCATTCACTGATATTTTTTAGGAGAATAAAATGAAAAAAATATTAAGTTTACTACTCGTGTTATTTATTGTTGCAGGTTGTGGCACTAAGCCGGAAGCTCCGGCAAAGGAAACCAAGGAGCCTCAAAAAGAAGCGGAAGCCAAAGAAGAGCCGAAGCAAGAAGGCAAAGAAGAAACCAAAGAAGAGCCGAAGGAAGAAACCAAAGTGGAAGCCGGCGAGCAAAAAGTGGTTCTTTACTCTTCCAGACACTATGATTCTGACCAAGCATTATATGATTTATTTAAAGAAAAGACAGGCATTACCGTAGAAGTGAAAAAGGAAGATGCCAAGGTTCTTTTGGAAGAAATCGAAAAAGCGGGAGAAGATTCTCCGGCCGATTTATTCTATACCGCAGATGCCGGTAAATTAGCACAAGCCAAGGGAAAAGGTCTTTTTCAAACCATCGGCTCTGCAGTAGTGAATGAAAATGTTCCTGCTATTTATCGTGATACCGATGATATGTGGACAGCACTTACCATGAGAGCTAGAATTATTGCTTACTCCTTAGACCGAGTAAAGCCGGAAGAACTTTCTACTTATGAAGATTTGGCCAACGAGAAATGGAAAGGCAAAATCGTGACCCGTCCAAGTTCTCATGTTTACAACCAATCTTTAGTCGCTTCTTTCATTGAAATCAATGGCGAAGAAGCAACCATGGAATGGGCAAAAGCATTGGTAGCAAACTTTGCCAGAGATCCAAAAGGCAATGACAGAGATCAAGTCAAAGCAGTGGCTGCCGGTGAAGCGGATTTGGCGATTGTAAACAGCTATTACATCGGAAGAATGATAAATTCCGATAAGCAAGAAGAAAAAGATGCAGCAGCGAAAGTCGGTGTGTTCTTCCCGAACCAAGAAACGACAGGAACCCATGTCAATGTCAGCGGTGCCGGTATCTTAAAGGGTGCAAAGAATAAAGAAAATGCTGTGAAATTATTGGAATTCCTCTCCAGTGTAGAAGCGCAAGAACAATTCTCTTCCGCCAACTTTGAATTCCCTGTGAATCCGAAGGTTGCAGTAGAAAATGAACTGCTCAAGTCTTGGGGAGAATTCAAAAAGCAAGATATCAGTTTGTCGATTTTGGGAACGAACAATAGAAAAGCACAAGAAATTATGGATGAAGCGAACTGGAAGTAATCCGGAAGGATATTTCTTATGAAAAAAATATCATTTTTACACATAATAGGTATGGCGGCACTATTTGCCATTACGGCTCCCATTGTCTATTTGCTGCTGCAAGTGGTGCATCCGTCGGAAAATGTATTGAAACCGCAGTTACTATGGGTTTATAGTCGAAACACCATCATTATGGTGGTGATTGTAGCGGCGGTGACGGGCTTTTTCGGCTCGCTCTTAGCTTGGATTGTCACTTTTTATGATTTTCCTTTGCGCAAAGGGTTGAAAGTGCTGTTGGCTTTGCCGCTGGCAATTCCACCATATATTGCTGCTCATGCGTATGCGGATTTCACCTACTATGGAGGGATTTTGCACAAAATCCTATTATGGTTCGGAAAAGATAAATATTTTGATATGATGAATTTTGGTGGTGCAATATTTATATATTGCATCACCTTATATCCTTATGTTTACTTGATGTGCCTGAGTTTTTACAAGCATTCCAGCGCTTCTTTGATTGACAATGCCCGTGTGCTGAAAGCCGGCCCGGCGAAAATGTTTTTCAAAGTGGGGCTGCCCATGGCCAGACTCCCCATAGTAGCCGGTGTTACTTTGGCGATAATGGAGCTGGTCAGCGATTTCGGTGTGGTTGATTATTACGGAGTACAGGCGTTTTCGACGGCGATTTATAAGGTCTGGCAAAATTATAGTGACTTTTATGGTGCGATTCGTCTATCTGCTATTTTGCTGATTATTATTTTGAGTATTATTTTACTGGAAGCTTTTTTGCGCAGACGGCTTCGGTACTTTACCGCAAGCAAGAGCAACCGAGCGAAACGGATTCCTACCGGCGGAAAACATCGTGGAGTAATTTATAGTATTTTGGGAACGGCTGTTTTTGTATGCTTTGTCATACCGCTGTTTCAATTGCTTTACAATGCAAGCTATGTCTATGACAAGGTCATCAATTGGGAGCTATGGAAAATTGTCGGTACCACCTTTTGGTATTCCGGTTTGGCAGCTATTATCTGTGTGATTATCTCCTTTATGATTGCCAATTTGACGGTGTTTGTCGAAAATCGCTGGACCACTTTTTTGTCCAGATTGGCAACCATGGGTTACAGCGTGCCGGGCGTGATTATCGGCTTGGCGGTGATTTTTGCTTTTATTGATTTGGATAAATTACTGGTGCCTTTTTATCGTAGCATCGGCATTGAAAAAAAGGTGTTGGTGTTGTCAACCTCTGTCTTTATTTTGATTTTTGCTTATATCGTACGATTTTTGGGAATCAGTTACAACAATATCTATTCCGGCTACAAAAAAATCAATCCCAATTTATTCAAAGCCGGTTTGACTTTGGGACAAAGCCGATGGAAGAACTTTTTCCGAGTGGATGTACCGCTTATGCTTCCGGCACTTCTGACAGCTTTTTTACTGGTATTTCTGGAGATTGTCAAGGAATTGCCGATTACCTTGATGCTAAAGCCGTACAATGTGGAAACCTTGACCGGACGGATATATATGTACACGCACAATGAACAGTATGCGGAAGCTTCCGTTCCAAGCCTTATTATTATTTTGCTTGGAGTTTTGGCGGTTTCCTTTACTATGTTTTATAGGGAGAAACGCTATGCTAAGTCTGAATAATATTTCTTTTTCTTATGATAAGAAACAAGCCGTCTTACAGGGAGTCGGTTTTGAAGTGGCAAAGGGCGAGATGGTGGCAATTCTCGGTAGTTCCGGTAGTGGCAAATCTACTTTGCTCAATATTATTGCCGGTTTACAGTTTCCGTCAGAGGGGAAGATTTTGCTGGATGGAAACGATATTACCAAGGTTCCCTGTGAAAAACGTAATATCGGCTTGATTTTTCAAGATTATGCACTGTTTCCGCATTTGACAGTGGAGAAGAATGTGGCTTTTTCTCTAAAAAGTCATAAGCATCCATTGGTGCAAGAAATGCTGGATTTAGTCAAGCTCGGTGCTTACAAAAAACGCTATCCTTATGAGCTGAGTGGCGGTGAGCAGCAAAGAGTGGCGATTGCCAGAAGTTTGGCGGCAAAGCCCAGTGTCCTTTTGCTGGATGAGCCTTTTTCCAATTTGGATGCCGACTTGAAGAAGCAGGTAAGGCGAGAAATGAAGGAGATTTTATCCGCTTCGCAAATTACTTCTATTTTGGTTACCCATGATGTCGAGGATGCTTATGATTTGGCAGAGCGCATTATTTTCCTGAAAAACGGAAAGGTGGAAAAGATAGAAGCAAGAGAGCAAAGAGAAAAAGGCAATCAAGCGGAGAAAGAAAATAAATAGGAAAAACAAATACCTCCTAGATAGAGTCGTTGAGTCGGAATCTACTTAGGAGGTATTTTTATGACTTTTTGAGTTGGAGAATATTGGTAATATCATTTATCGGGCTATCTTCGGATAGATTTTTCGACAATCTTTGTTCAGAAAGAATTACTCAGCTCATCCGCCGTGAAAATGGCGGAAACCACATCTTCGGCATGGACTGCAAAGGGCATATTTTGCATGCTTTCTTTTTCATCCGTAGCGGCTAGTGCTGCTTGATAGAGTCTTTCTCCGGAAATTCCATTCAGATTGAAATCTTTTAAACAGGTAGGCAAACCAACACTTTTGCAAAAAGAGAGGATGCTTCGGATTTCGCTAGTTTCTCTTTTTTCCAAAACTAACTGGACAATGGTAGCAAAGGCAACCTTTTCACCATGAAGAAAGGAAGAGGTTTCCGGTAGAAGACTGAAACCATTGTGAATGGCATGAGCGGCTGCCAGACCGCCGCTTTCAAAGCCGATGCCGCTCAAATAAGTATTGGCTTCGACCACATTTTCAAAAGCGGGACTGAGCTTTTTTGCAAGGCAGTCCCGATAGGCGTTCGTGCCATCCTGTAATAAGATATCTAAGCACAGTTTGGCCAAGGCAAGAGCAGCCCCGGTGACTTTTCCGCCTGCCTTATTGGCAGCCCCGGAGTCAAAGCAGGCTTTGGCTTCAAAATAGGTGGAAAGGGCATCTCCCATACCGGCTGCCAAAAGGCGGGCAGGAGCATGGAGAATGATATTGCTATCTACCAGCACAATATCAGGATTGGACTTTAAATACAGGTAATGAGCCATTTCGCCATTTTCTTTGTAGAGAACGGATATGGCAGAGCAGGGGGCATCTGTCGAAGCTACCGTCGGAGCGACGATGACAGGCAGGTTTGAAAAGTGAGCACAGGCCTTTCCTGTATCCAAAGCCTTGCCGCCACCAATGGCAATGACAATGTCACAGCCGTGTTCAAGGGCTTTGCCGGCATAAGCATGAACGGCATCTTCTGTGCATTCACCCTGAAAAGTTTCGACAGTGTACTTGACATGTTCGGAATGGAATCCGGCGGTAATCTGCTCTTGGTAGTGTTCCAGAATGAAGGCATCCACCAGAAGATAAGCAGATTGTTTCTGCATTTTTTTGACATGGGAGGCTAAGTTTTGGATTTCCCCCGGGCCTTGAACATAGCGGGAGGGAGAAATAATTATTTTTGACATAAAACTTCCTTCATATAATGAACTCATCGGAAATTCATTATATCTTTTCCTTTCTGATTTTTTACAGTATCGACAGCAGAGGTCGTGGATTTGTTTTGTCTTCTTCGGGGTGAAGTTGTGGCCGGTTTACGGTAATTTTTATTCTTCGTTTATGCTTTTTTATCCTGCTTTGTCGAAGAGCGAGAGGAAGCCAGCAGCAATACGGCGGACAGAGTAAAGCAGATAGCGGCCAAAAAGAACGGAACCGTAGGGCCGAAACCATAGGCAAAGCCGGCCAGTAAAGCACCGATAATCATACCGAGGTAGCGAACGGAATTATAAAAACCCATGACAGCGTTGCGGTTGCTGTTGTTGGCGCTTTGGTTGATACTATCTTGCAGGAGCGGTAAAGCAATGGAATTTAGACCGAAAAAGACAATGGAAACACTCAGGAACAAATAGACATTTTCAATTCCAAAGAGTAGTGCAATCATGCCGGTACAAGCCGCAAGCAGAATGCCGGCAGATTTTTTGCCAATGCCCTTTCGGATTATCCAGAGGCAAACCGTGCTGTTTACCACCAAGGTGATGATGCCGTTGATGGCCTTTAGGACACCGTTATATATAGAGGTAAATTGAAACTGGTCTTTGATAAAATAATTAAAGGACTGGTCGAAGGCACTGGTTCCCAAATTGACCAGAGCCATGACGAAAAATAAAAGTGCCAATGACCTCGTCATAAAGAGTTTGGAATCCAGAAAGCCTTTTAGCGGATTGATTTCACGGACAAAGGCTTTTGTGGTCAGTCGTTTTGCAGAATAAACAGTATTGTCTTCGAGTAAGAAATAATAGAGGACTCCACAAAAGGCAATCAATAAGGCTTGCAAGGTAAAGGTCAGTGAGATGGAGTAAAGGCCGATACTACCGCCGACAAGGAAGCCGACTGCTCCGCCAAGGGATTGGTAAATGGTGAGCTTGGCCAGATTTTCACCGGATTTTTCGGGCTCTGACATTTCAGTCAGATAAATCAGTGTAGAAACGGCAATGGCACCGACAAAGAAACCGGAAACACAGCGAGCAAATAAAATTGAGGTGACGGTATGGGAAATGCCGAACAGGTATTGACCGAAGGCATAGCCCAAGGAGCCGACAAGCAGGAGAGTTCTGGCAGGATAAAATTCCCGCATTTTCCCCCAAAACGGCGAAAATAAAAAGCTGGTAAAGGCCATTGCAGCAAAGGCGGCACCGAACATATAACTGGGAAGCTTTAGATTGACAATTAAGGTCGGCGTAATGGGATGTGCAAAATTGGCAGATACATAATGTAAAAAGGTAATGACAAAAAAGATTGTCATGGTATATTTGGATTTCAAAGAGATTTCCTCCTTTATGGAATGATTATTTTGGAAAACTGCCAAAAGTAGCGGTTTCCCAAAGATATATTTTATTTTAATGCTTTAACAGTGTACCTTAAATTGTAAGCCAGGTCAATAAAGAATTGGGAAGACATTGGCCCAGAGTCGTTTTTCTGAAATGACAGGGCAATGGAGAAAAATGTTGCATTCGGTTTCTTGTAAAAGGATTCCCATGGGAGTTAGCCGGATGCGATATTTTAAATAGGGTTGGGTATGAAATGAATGAAAGAAAATATGATTGACAGGAAACCGTTTCGGATTCAAAAAACCATAGCCGGAACTATACTTTTGGATAGTGCCTTTTTTTCAAAATATGATAAATTAAAATAAGAGATGGTTTTGAAAAATTATGATGATTAAGTTACGCAATAGATAGGCGGCTCAAAATCAAGTATTTAATGGGGAGTGACTGTGTAAATAAAAAGGAGGCAGGCTATGAGAGAAAATATTAAATTGCAACAAACAGCATTTTTAAAAACGGGATTTTTCATGATTATTATCTTGGGGATATGTTTCTTATTTCTTCTCCCATCGTATGCGGCGGGGTATGCTTCGATTCCTATTGAGATGTATATGAGCAATGAAGGGGAGCAGGATTTTCCGAGTGAATGGGATTTTTTGCTTAAATTTAGAAACGAGGACGGTACGGAAATAGTGGAAGAATCTGTGTTAAATTCCCTACCCGAGGACAGGATTACTTGGAAACCATCGCAGGGATCTTCGATTAACAGAGTCTTGGAAATGCCCGGATATCCAAGGATATATGCCATTTCCATTTTTAACAAAGATCCGGATAATCCTTTTGCGGATTATGATCAAAGCGGATGGGAGTATGATAGTGCAAAATACTTTTTAGAAATCACTGACGAAGATGACGGCCCTAAATATACGATTCGGGATGAAAACAAAAATGTTGTACCCAAGATGGTGTTTCGTCATACCTATAATCGAAGCAAAACTTATACAAGCGGCTTTGCTGTTAAATTGGATGTTCGGCAAGGCAATACCGCAGTACCGCCTTCTCAGGCCTTTCAATTTGAATTTGACAATATAGATGCTCCGAATCAACCGGATTTTACTGCTTTAGAAATTGTCGACAATTCCATTGTTGCAAATGGTGTCGGAACGGTGGAAAAGGTCTTAAATGTAAAAATTAATGTGGATGATATACTAGCAGCTAACAGCAAATGGGAGCGACCGTCCTCTCTTCCGTGGTTATATACGGCAGTATTTAAACTAAAAATAAAAAATGATGCGGTAGAGCACTGGGAGTATGATAATAACTTTCGTTATATCCTATTTACCTATAATGATAAAACGAGGTTTTTTGATGCAAGAGTGCTGGATGCTTTAGGAAATGATGCTACGGTATCTTTTGCCGAATTTACAAATACTTATACGGCGGCCGAATCTTCAGAGGAAGATACCGCTCCGGTAAATACGATTTCCATTGCTGAATTTACGAAAAATCATATTGCTTATATAAAAGGATATCCGGATGCAACCGTCCGGCCGACAGGTAACATCACAAGGGCGGAAACGGCTACTATGATTTATCGCCTCCTTACGGATGCCCGTCGCTCGGAAATAAAGACCGATAAAAATACGTTTCGTGATGTAACATCGAATTTCTGGTATCACGAGAGTGTTTCGTCCATGGCGAAAGGAAACTATGTTTTAGGTTATCAGGACGGCACATTTAGAGGTGAAAAAACGATAACAAGAGCGGAGTTTGTTACAATGCTTGTCCGATTTATTCAGCCGACAAAAGGAAAAAAAGTATTTTCTGATGTTGACGAAAGTCATTGGGCATATAATGAAATCGGTACAGCGTCAGCAGCAGGCTGGATTTCAGGATACGGAGATGGCAAGTTTGGACCGGATAAAAGTATTACAAGAGCAGAGGTCGCTTCTATACTCAATCGTGTAATGAATCGTGGTGTCAATGAAAAAAGTACATTGTTAAATTTCAAAAATTGGAAAGATAATCCGGCCGGTTCGTGGTATTATTACGAAATTATCGAGGCGGGCAACGCCCATGAATACACAGGAACTCGTCCGTCTGAAAATTGGACAAAAATTTTGGATTGATGAGCGGTACTTTTCCCTCATTTTCATCATTATGGCTAGCGGATGATTCAAAAGTTTAGGTAAAAAGGATACAAAGATAAAAACAGAGATTGTGATTGTGTGAGGAAGGAGGAGGGTATGATGGATAAGGTATTTGAGTCATGCTCAAAAATTATGAAAAAAAGAATTTTACGCTTGATAGTAATTGCAAGCATTTTCTCCATTTTGCTTTCCGGGTGTTCCAAAGGGGATGATGTAAAACAAGATCCAAAGGGTGAAAAGCAGAAAACCATTCAAAACGAACAAAAAAATGTAACCGTTTCCGATTCAGCCGATGCGGAGAAGCAAAAAAACACTGCCGATTCTCAAACGCAGCAGGGGAAGAAAGAGGAGGATAAAGAATCACAGGAGCAGGATCAATCGTTACGATATGATTCGCAGTATAAACAAGCCGCTCGTGAATACAAAAAGTATTATGATGAAATCCTTTCAAAATACCATCAATTCTTATCCGACCAGGCAAATATGGAGGGATTAAGCGAAGATATGAGAGGTGTATTTCAGTCATACACTTCTGATGGAGAGGAGAATATAAGGATTGACCAAAGCGTTCGTTCGACAATGGGTTACAATCTCATGGATATCAACGCAGATAAGATACCGGAACTGATGATTGGAAGTATCGAAAAAGAACAGGGCGGATATTACTACGGTTTTCGGATTCATGCATTGTATACGATAAGAAACGGCAAAGCAAAATGGGTGTTTTCCTCGTCGCCAAGAGATCGTTATTTTTATCTTGGAAACGACAGATTTTATAACCATTATTTAGAAACTGACGGAAATAGCGTTGTGACGGTATTTTATGTAGATGACAAAACCGGCGAATATCGATATATCGATTATTATTTTACCGAATGGAAAGAGGCGAATTCACAAGAGATTTCTTATTTTTATAATAAGTTCGGCGAAGCCGATGTTCCACTATCGGAGAAAGAGTACCATGAGATTGTCGATAAAATAGAAGCTCAAATAAAGGATATCCGCTTTGTTCCTTTTTCTGATTATACGGAAAAATCTGTCTTTGAATTTGATTCCATCCAAATTCAAGTGGAGTATTCGACAAAAGAGGAAATAGAATATGCCTTCGATTACGATAGTTTCAATACAGAGGATAAGGATGCGACTATGGTCATATTTTAAAATATATCTTTTTAATGCTCGGTCGGCAATGCAGGTTCTTTGTCAAATGGTGTCGCTAAAGAATAAAATCAAGTTTCAAAGGTGAGATGGCGTAAGTTATCTCACCTTTGTTATCTTAATAAATAAAATCATTTTTTAGTGATAAAGATTCTGCTTTTGAAATGGAAAAATAAAAAATGGAACAAGCTATGATACCAAAAGCCTTGCTTTTCATATTAGTGAAAATATGGTAAAATAATGTTTAAATATGAGCTTTGCTCCAATGATGAGGGCAGAGCTTACTAAGAATAGTAATCTATGTGTTGTTTAGAATTATCTAATGCTTAGATGATTCTAAACAACACATAGGCAGAAAGGAGAATGAATTTGGATAACGAGATTAAATTATTTGAAGGAAGCCAAATACGATCTATTTGGGATAGTGAAAAAGAAGAATGGTATTTTTCAGTAGTTGATGTGGTCGGTGTATTAACAGGTAGTAAAAATCCTAGAAGATACTGGAGTGATTTAAAAAGAAAGATGAAAGATGAAGAAGGTGCAATTCAGTTGTACGAAAATATCGTACAACTGAAATTAGAATCTTCAGACGGTAAAAAATATAATACCGATGTTGCGGATATGCAAGGTATATTCCGTATCATACAATCCATTCCATCTCCAAAAGCAGAACCATTTAAGATGTGGCTTGCAGAAGTAGGGAAAGAAAGAATAGATGAAATTATCGATCCTGAATTAACTATAGATAGAGCCTTAGAAACTTATCTTCAAAAAGGATATACCAGAGAATGGATTAACCAAAGACTACAAGCAATTCAAGTTAGAAAAGAATTAACAGATACTTGGCAAGACCATGGAGTCAAAGAAGGAAAAGAATATGCAATCTTAACTAACGAAATAACCAAAGCATGGTCTGGTATGACAACAAGACAGTATAAAGATCATAAAGGTTTAAAGAAACAAAACCTAAGAGATAACATGACCACAACCGAGCTTATCTTAAACATGCTTGCAGAAACAGCAACAAAAGATATAGCTAATGCAACTCACCCACAAGGTTTAGAAGAAAATAAAAAAGTTGCAAAAGAAGGTGGATCGATTGCTGGCGACGCAAGAAAATCTATTGAAGCAAAAACAGGTAAACCTGTCATTACTTCAAAAAATGCCATTGACTTAAGTAAACTAATAGAAGATGTATCAAAAGCTTCGGAAGATGAAGATAATAAATAATAAATAATAAATAATTAAACCAAATATAAATTAACGAAAGACAAGTAGGGGCTGTTGCAAAATAGCCCCTAAAAAATTGAAAAAAAAGCAAAAGCACATGGGGAAAAGAATTCCAAACCAAAGGCAGAAATCCTATCGTGGATCCGATGACTATGCTTGAAATCCTCGTATTTTGTTATTCGGAGGGGTGTTTTAGTTCCCGTGAAATCGAGAATAAATGCCAATATGACCTACGAGCCTTTCTAAAACCAACGAATTACGAACAGGCAAAGACACGAAAGTATAAGGAGAAGTTACAAGAGAGAGAAAGCTACACCTACATGGAAGAGCAGGACTGTTATATCCATCCGAACGGAAAACGCTTTGTACGGGTAGCAGACCGAGTGAGCAAAAAGAAAAGCGGATACCACACAACATCCAAAGTATACCGCTGTTTTGATT
>JAUMXK010000030.1 GCA_030535295.1 Eubacteriales bacterium
AGAAAGAAGAAACCAAGAAAGAAGAGCCAAAAAAAGAAGAAACTAAAGAAGAAGAGAGCAGTGAAAAACCGCATATTGACGTGATTGCAAAGGGATTTCAACATCAATTTTGGAAAGCGGTTGAACTTGGAGCAAATAAGGCGGCGCAAGAGCTTGACATTACAATTACCTTCCAAGGTCCTGATAATGAATCTGCAATAGCCCAACAATTGGAATATTTAAATGCCGCAATTGCTAAGAAACCGGCGGCAATTTGCTTAGCGGCATTGGACACCAGTGCGGCACTTGGTGCAATTCAAGATGCTCAAGCGGCTGGGATTCCGATTATCGGATTTGATTCGGGTGTACCAAATGCTCCGGAAGGTGCGATTAAAGCAAATGCTTCTACAGATAATACGGCAGCCGGTCAATTGGCAGCTCAGGAACTCTACAAACTTATTCAGGATAAAGTAAGTAATCCGGCGGAAACGGTTCGTATCGGTGTCGTAGCACAAGAGTCAAACTCTCAATCCATTGTTTCCAGAACAAAAGGCTTTGTTGACGAGATGATTAAATTGATTGGAGAAGGCAAAGTATCGGTAGAAGGACATGACAGTTTGAAGAATGAAGTAGCAGATGCTAAAGTGGTAATTGAAGTTGGTATTCCTGCAGAAGTAAAAGATGTTGATGCTGCGGCGGTTGCTTCCGCTATTTTGGAAAAATCGGACTTGATAGCGGTGTACGGCTCTAATGAATTTACTGCTAATGCAATTATTACCGCCAATGAAGGTCTTGATAAAATAGGTGAAGGAAAAGTAGTTGCTGTCGGTTTTGACGCAGGTGCAAAGCAATTAGACGCCATTGCTTCCAAGCTGTTTGCCGGCTCCATTACGCAGGATCCTGTGCAAATCGGTTACCAAGCAGTCAAATTGGCCTACATGGCATACAAAGGAGAAGCAGTCAGTGATGTTGATACAGGTGCCCTTTGGTATCACGCAGGGAATATGAATGATCCGGCAATCGCACCTTGCTTATACAAATAAGAAAAGGGAGAAATATAATGTTAAAGAATATTCCGGCGATAATATCGCCACAGTTATTAAAGGCACTTTGTGAAATGGGGCATTCCGACCGCCTGATTATTGCAGATGGCAATTTTCCGGCAGAAACCATGGGAAAAGATCATTTGGTAATTCGAATGGACGGACATGGAGTTCCGGAAGTGTTGGACGCTATTTTGAAGTTGTTTCCGCTGGATACTTACACGGAAAAGCCGGTGCAATTGATGGAAAAGGTACCGGGAGATAATGTGGACACTCCGATTTGGAAGGAATTTACGGAAATCATTCAAAAGCACGATGTGCGTGGGGAGTCTATCATCGGCTATACGGAACGGTTTCAGTTTTATGAAGAGGCCAAAAAGGCATATTTGATTATTGCAACTTCGGAAAAAGCGTTGTATGCGAATATTTTATTGCAAAAAGGGGTTGTTGTGGACTCTGATTTGTAAAAGAAGCTTGCATAAAACTTGATTTTTCGGTATAATGAGAGAGAAAGATAAAACTTTCACAAAATGTATATTCATAAAAAGCAGTCTGTATCCGAAAGGGTGAATACCTGTAAAAATCGGATAGCAAGGACTGAAAAAAGCAGCATAAAATCCAATGACAAGATTACAGGAAAAGGAGTTAGTACTATGGCAACAAGAATTATGTTGAATGAGAAATCCTATCATGGCGAAGGTGCATTGCAGGAATTGGCAACGGAAATCAAGGCGAGAGGTTTTAAAAAAGCTTTTCTTTGCACCGACCCGGATTTGATTAAATTTAATGTTACATCCAAAGTGGAAAAGGTTTTGAATGAGGGCGGACATCCTTATGAAATCTACTCGAAGATTCAGGCCAATCCTACGATTGAAAACGTTCAAGAGGGCGTGGCTGCATTTAAGGCCTCCGGTGCGGATTATGTAGTGGCAGTCGGTGGCGGTTCGGCAATTGATGCGGCGAAAGCAATTGCAATCATTATTACCAATCCGGAGTTTGAAGATGTCAGAAGCTTAGAAGGACTTTCTCCTACAAAGAATCCTTGTGTTCCTATTTTGGCTGTTCCGACGACGGCAGGTACCGCAGCGGAAGTGACAATCAACTATGTTATTACAGATGTTGAGAAAAAACGTAAATTTGTTTGTGTAGATCCTCACTGCATTCCGGCAGTAGCATTTGTTGATCCGAATATGTTGGAAACCATGCCAAAGAGCTTGACGGCAGCTACCGGTATGGATGCTCTAACCCATGCAATTGAAGGTTACATTACTTTGGGAGCGACTCCGATGACAGATATGTTCAACCTCAAAGCAGTAGAATTGATTGCCGCTAATCTTCGCAAGGCATTTGCCGGAGAAGCCGAAGGCAGAACGGGAATGGCTCTTGGCCAATACATTACCGGTATGGGCTTTTCCAACTGTGGACTTGGCATTGTTCACTCCATGGCACATGCTTTGGGTGCAGTGTATGATACTCCTCACGGTGTAGCCAATGCGATTTTGTTGCCTACTGTTATGGCATACAACGCAGATGCCACCGGTACGAAGTATCGTGATATTGCAATTGCCATGGGCGTAAAAGGTGTGGAAAATATGACTCAGGAAGAATATCGCAAGGCAGCGGTAGATGCCGTGCAACAACTTTCAGTTGACGTACAAATTCCTACCAATTTGAAGGAAATTGTCAACTTGGATGATCTTGATTTCTTGACACAATCGGCAATGGATGATGCATGCCGTCCGGGAAATCCGAAGGCTCCAACACTTGAGGACATTAAGAATCTGTATCTGTCTTTGATGTAAGGGATATTTCGGGCAAAGATAGAGCGGATATAGTATTAAAATAGAAGGAAAGACCGTAGGTTACTTGTATAGCCTGCGGTTTTTTATTCTTTTCGATTTGTCTATTTTATGGTATACTCAAAATATTAAGGGAGGGCATGGAAACGCAAAAAAATCGCCAAAAGAAAGTGATAAAACATATTTTGCCGATGGGAAAAGAGGAGTAGCATGGAACATACAGAAAAAACCTTGCAAATGCCATTTGCGCATTTGCATTTGCATTCAGAATATAGTTTGCTGGACGGTTCCGGCAGGATTGAGGAAATCATTCATCGTGTCAAAGAACTGGGCATGAAGAGTGTGGCTTTGACCGACCATGGTGTGATGCATGGTGTGATTGATTTTTACAAAAAAGCCAAAGAGGAAGGGATTCATCCGGTCTTGGGCTGCGAAACCTATGTGGCACCAAGAAGTCGTTTGAAAAAAGAAGGAAAGCAGGATGCTGCCAACTATCATTTGGTACTTTTGGCAGAAAATCAGACCGGTTACCAAAACTTGATGAAATTGGTATCCTATGGCTATATGGAAGGCTTTTATTATCGGCCTCGTATTGATTTGGAGTTGCTGGAAAAATATCACGAAGGCTTGATTGGACTGAGTGCTTGCCTTGGCGGCCATATTTCGCAATTGATTTTGCAGGATGATAGGGAAGCAGCCGAGAACATGGCACTGGAATACCAAAGAATTTTCGGAAAGGGAAATTATTTCTTGGAAATTCAAAATCACGGCTACAAAGAGCAAGAGAGAGTAAATCAGGATCTTTTGCAGATTGCCCGAAAATATGATATTCCCATGGTGGCGACCAATGATGCCCATTATATTTATAGAGAAGATGCAGGCCCCCATGATGTACTGCTTTGCATTCAAACCGGAAAAAAACTGGCGGATGAAGACAGAATGCGCTATGTCGGTGGCCAATTTTATATTAAGTCAGCGGAAGAAATGTATGCCAATTTCGATATCCATATTCCGGAGTTCCGGCAGGCTTTGGAAAACACGGAAAAGATTGCCGCACGCTGTCAGGTGGAAATTGAATTCGGTAAGCTGAAACTGCCGAAATTTGATGTGCCGACCGGACAAAGTTCGTTTGAGTATTTGAAAGAATTATGTGAAAAGGGACTGGAAGAGCGATATGGTGAAAAGAAAGAAGAACATCGGGAAAGGCTCCATTATGAGCTGGATGTTATCGGCAACATGGGCTATGCGGATTATTTCCTGATTGTTTCTGATTTTATTGCTTATGCCAGAAAAAATCAAATCATGGTCGGGCCGGGCAGAGGATCTGCCGCCGGAAGCCTAGTGGCTTATGTACTTGGCATTACCAATATTGACCCTATCTCCTATCAACTTATTTTCGAGCGTTTTCTAAATCCGGAAAGAATCAGTATGCCGGATATCGACATTGATTTTTGTTATGAAAGACGACAGGAGGTCATCGACTATGTCATAGAAAAGTATGGAACCATGCAGGTGTCGCAAATCATCACCTTTGGTACCATGGCAGCCAGAGCGGCCATTCGGGATGTGGGAAGAGTGATGGACATTCCTTATGCGGAAGTGGATAAGGTGGCCAAAATGATACCGGCAGAGCTGAAAATGACCATTGATTTGGCGCTTTCTGTCAATCAGGAGCTGCGGCAATTATACGAAAACGATCCGAAGATAAAGAAGCTCATAGATACCTCCAAACGTCTGGAAGGCTTGCCCAGACATGCCTCGACGCATGCGGCAGGGGTTGTCATCTGTGACAGGCCGGTTTATGAGTATGTACCGCTTTATGCCAATGAAGGTGTTCTCAATACCCAGTTTCCAATGGGAACTCTGGAAGAGCTGGGGCTTTTGAAAATGGACTTTTTGGGATTGCGCACCTTGACTGTGATTCAGGATACGATAAGAGAAATTGAGAAAAACGGACATATCCTGGATTTGGAAAAAATCGACTTAAAGGATAAGAAGGTATTTGATTTTATCGCTTCCGGTAAAACGGAAGGAATTTTTCAGCTGGAAAGTGCCGGAATGAAGAACTTTATGATGGAGCTTCATCCGCAGAATATGGAAGATATTATTGCAGGTATTTCCCTGTTTCGTCCGGGACCGATGAGCTCCATACCAACCTATGTCAAGGCAAGACATCATACCCAATCGGTGAATTATATCACACCGGAATTGGAGCAAATCCTGCAGCCAACCTATGGCTGCATTGTTTACCAAGAGCAGGTAATGCAAATTGTAAGGGATTTGGCAGGTTATACTTACGGTCGTTCGGATTTGGTGCGCCGAGCCATGAGTAAGAAAAAAGATGATGTTATGGAAAAAGAGAGGCAAAACTTTATTTACGGCAATGCCGAAGAAGGAATCGAAGGCTGCGTATCCAAGGGAATTTCAGAAGTGGCTGCCAATAAGATTTTTGATGATATGGCGGATTTTGCCAAATATGCATTTAATAAATCACATGCGGCAGCGTATGCACTGATTGCCTATCAGACAGCTTATTTAAAGACTTACTATCCGGTCGAGTTTATGGCGGCGCTGATTACTTCGGTCAGCACCAATACCAACAAGACCATTGACTATATTCTAAGTCTTAAGGATTTGGGGATTGATTTCCTGCCGCCGGATATCAATCAGGGTAATGCCGAATTTACGACGGAAAACGGCAAGATTATTTTTGGTTTGGCTGCCATAAAAAATGTTGGCAAAGCCATGATTGAAAATGTGGAAGCCGAGAGAAAGGCAGGCGGCAAATTCCGTTCTCTGACTGATTTTTGTATGCGAATGGAAAGCAAGGACTTAAATAAAAGAGCCTTGGAAAACCTGATAAAAGCAGGGGCATTTGATTCGCTGGGAGGGAAACGCCGGCAATATTTGGAAGCCTATCCGAATATTTTGAAATCGGTGCAAATGGACAAAAAGGAAAAAATCACCGGTCAAATCGGATTTTTTGAAATGGATGTTGAGGAAGAAGTTGCCTATTTTGATGAACTGCCGAATCTGGATGAATTCAGCACACCGGAACTTCTGGCAATGGAAAAAGAAGCAATCGGTATCTATGTCAGCGGTCATCCTTTGATGGATGACAGAGCCCTTTGGGATAAAGTAATCAGTATTTCTTCCCGCAGCTTTCAGCAGGAAGGTGAGGAAGAAACTGCCCCTAAGCCGGTGGACGGCAAGGTTGAAATCATAGGCGGTATGATTGTTCATTTAAAGAAAACTTTTACCAAAAATAATGATGCCATGGCTTTTGTGGAAATTGAAGATTTCTTTGGTACCATGGAGGTACTGGTTTTTCCCAAGGACTATGCGAAGTATGAAAAACTGCTGGACTCCGAATCAAAAATTTTTGTCAAAGGCCGTATCAGTATCCAGGAAGAAAAGGAAACCAAGCTGATTGCTTCCCAAATATGGAGCTTTGAAGAGCAAAAAAGCAGGGCAAAAACAATGCCGAAGAGAGTTTTAGTACCGGAGAAAACGGAACACACCGAGAAAATGCCGGATGAGGTACTTTGGCTTGCGTTTGATACGGTGGAGGAATATCAGGAGAAAATTCAGGAGCTGGGAGAAATTGTCAGTAGAAACCAAGGGGAAACTCCTGTGCTGCTATATGTCAAAGAGAGCAACAAAAAAATGAAAGCCAATTCCAAGGTGGCACTCTCTGACTTGCTTATGATGCAGCTATACAGTCTTTGCGGAATGCAAAATGTAAAGCTGAGCAAAAAGCAAAAGTAGAAGCGTAGCCAAGAGTCTGTATGAAACTATGCTTCGAAACAGATACGGCGGAAAAGGGATGAAAATTAAAAAGCTTGAATTTTCACTCAAAATACGCTAAAATAAAAGCTATAGACTCAACTTTCCCACGTGCCCGCTCTACAGAGCGGGATAGGGCTCCAAAATACTTTGGGAAAGTGGAGTTATCGAGCTGCAAGTTTGCTGAAAACCGAGCGAAAGATTATGTAAGAGTCATGTAGCACAGGATGGTTTTTAGAAAAAGGCAGAGTGGCGGAAACGAAAGATATTCTGCCAAAGTGATTACAAGAGGTAGATGTTATCCTCATGAAAGTAATACAATACAGGGAAATGTAATTTTTAAACAGTCAAAAACGGAGTTTAGACTGAAAATAGGTAAAAAGATAAATGGAGGACAAAATGTCAAAGAAAATTGAAACAATCGGCGTATTAACAAGTGGTGGTGATGCACCGGGAATGAATGCTGCAATTCGTTCGGTAGTAAGAAGTGCTCTTAGCAAAGGCAAAAGAGTGTTTGGTGTCAGAAAAGGCTACAATGGTCTGATTCAAGGAGATATCTTTGAAATGGATGCCAGAAGCGTTTCCAATATTTTAGACAGTGGCGGAACCGTCTTATATACTGCACGTTGTAAGGAATTTTACACAGAAGCAGGTCCGAGAAAAGCAGCAGAGATGTGTAAAGTATTCGGTATTGATGGCTTGGTAGTTATCGGTGGTGATGGCTCTTTTAAGGGAGCGGAAAGATTATCCGAGCTTGGCATTAATACGATTGGGATTCCCGGAACCATTGACCTTGATATTGCGTGTACGGATTACACCATCGGTTTTGATACTGCGGTAAATACAGCCATGGAAGCAATTGACAAGATTCGTGACACCTCTACTTCTCATGAGCGTTGCTCGATTGTAGAAGTCATGGGCAGACATGCCGGATATATTGCCCTTTGGTGTGGTATCATCAACGGTGCAGAGCAAATTTTACTTCCGGAAATGGAAAATGTTACCGAAGAAGAAATGATTCGAGGGATTTTGAACAACCGTGAAAAAGGAAAGAAACATAATTTGATTATCGTAGCGGAAGGGGTTGGCGGTTCTGCGGAATTGGCCAAGAGAATTGAAGCCATCACCGGCATTGAAACCAGAGCTTCGATTTTGGGACATTTACAAAGAGGCGGTATTCCGACGGCGACGGATAGATTCCATGCAGCTATGATGGGTTCTTATGCTGTAGATTTATTGGTAGACGGCAAATCCAATCGTGTGGTGGCATATCGTGACGGTAAATATTGTGACTATGACATTACAGAAGCGTTGAAGATGAAAAAGAGCTTGGATGATTTCCAAATTCGTGTCAGCGGAATGTTAGAAAGCAAGTAGCTAGCAAATAGATTTAGGAGAAGATATGAAGTGTCCGAACTGTAATACCTTATTGGATAATGATGCGAATATTTGCTTCGCCTGCGGTGAGGAAATCACGGAGGAATTTAGAGAAGAGAGCAAAGATAGCCAGGATAAAGAATTTGATGAGGTAATTCAAAGCCTGATTTTAACCGATGAAATCGAAATTGAGGAAGATGATTTGCAGGTCAGATTGGAGCAGAGAAAAAAAGACAACCGAAAGCAACAGCTTTATCGCAAACGTTATCAATACATGTCTTATGTCACTTTGGCAGTCATGGGATTATTTGTGATCAGCTTGTTCTTAAGCTGGTTTACCATTCGTGGTACGGTTGCTTTCCAAGGATATTTTTATACGGAGAAAACAGCCAAATATCTGTCTTCCGAGGTGAAGGCATATTCCAAGGACAGTTTATTGGATCAGAGTGCAGAAGTAGCTGCTTTTTCACCGAACCAATTTCTGACCTATGTCAATGAGTATGATGAAAATGTAGAAAGCCATGGTTTGTTAACCAAATTACAGGTTTACTATGCCAAGTCTATCTACCTTTTGTATCTGCTGATTGCTGTTTGTGCTGTTGTTTTATTGCTGGACAATAAGGGCAGATTTGCGGAAATGATTCGAATTTCCTCTATCATAGGTGCCATCTATGTGCTGCTCAATACTTTGGCAATGAAACTACCTTACATTAATTTAATTGTGTTAAATGCAAAGCGGGTTCTGGGTGCCAATGGAATTGCCAGCCGAATTGTTGGAAAAGGCTTGTTTTTGTTTGAAACGACAAAGCAGGAGATTACCTATCAAGCGGATTTGAGATTCGGGTGGATTGTTTCACTGGTGCTTGTGGCACTTTGGTTTGTTTTTGCAACTGTGTTAATGGAAATGAGCCGTTCTGTAAAGGATAAGGCGATGTAGAGAGGAGCAAGTTATGTATATTAAAACAGTAATAAAACCGGCTGTTGAACTGGAATTAATTCATGTCGATGACACCGTAGGCAGTGCGCTAAAGATTATTGATGACAAGAATTTACTCTCTTTACCGGTCGTTTCCGGGAAAAAATTTATCGGTATGCTTTCCAAACGCTATGTATATCAAACATATTTTGAATTGGACGAGCCCAAAGAGGTCTTTTTGAATAGACCGGTCAGCGACTTTATGCGTACCAAGATTCCAACTTTGGGAGATACCGATATTGTAGAAGATGCCATTGGCTTTTTCATTCGTTCCCCTTATCCGTTTATTCCGGTGGTAGACCAAAATGAGGATTTTGTGGGGATCATTACCAGAAAAGCGGTGATGGAAAGATATGAACAAATATTCAAGAGTGAATATCCGAGATTTTTCATATATTCCTATGATTATAAAGGAAAGCTCAGTAAAATCATTGATATCATCAATAAATACAATGGAGATATCAAGAATATTGCATTGATGGATGCGGGGATTTTGGGATTGAAAGAAATCTTTTTGAGTGTTAAAAGTGACCAAATTGATAAGATTATTGAAAGTTTGCAATCCAATAATTTTGAAGTAAAGAAATAAAGTGAGAAAAAGATGAAAAATATAATCAGTAAATTAAAGCCGACGCAGGCTTTAATGGCAGGTTTTGCCGTACTGATATTGATTGGCTCTTTTTTGCTGGATTTACCGATTGCCAGTCGCAATGGACAGTCAGTGGGCTTTGTCAATGCTCTTTTTACTGCCACCAGTGCAGTTTGCGTGACAGGCCTTTCCGTGGTCAATACCTTGGAACACTGGACAGTTTTCGGTAAGATGATTATTATAATATTGATTCAAATAGGCGGTTTGGGTTTTATGACCTTAACCGCAATATTATTTATAATGATAGGTAAAAAAATCGGCTTGAGGGAAAGACTTCTGATTCAGGAATCTCTCAACCAAACAACAATATCGGGATTAGTGCGGCTGACCAAAAAAATTGTTTTGGCGACTTTGGTGGTGGAAGCCTTTGGAGCGATTGTGCTCTCCTTTTCCTTTGTACCGAGGTATGGTGTAGTCAGAGGAATTGCTTATGGCCTTTTTCACGCTATCAGTGCCTTTTGTAATGCCGGTTTTGATTTGATTGGTGATAGCAGTCTGGCTCCTTTTTTGGGACATCCTTTGATTAATTTGATTTTGATGTTTTTGATTGTGGCAGGCAGTCTGGGCTTTGGAGTTTGGTTTGATGCCATAGATGTGAGCAAACAAGTCATCAAGAGAAGAAAAAGTAAGAGGCATTGGTTTCAGCATTTGCAGTTGCACAGCAAATTGGTGCTTGTTATCACCGGATTTTTATTGATTGCCGGCTTTCTTTCGATTTTAATCTTGGAAAGAAACAATCCGGACACTATGTTAAATATGACGTGGCAAGAGCGGATTTGGGGTGCGATGTTTCAGTCGGTGACTCTTAGAACAGCAGGTTTTTACAGTATTGATTTTGCCAAAATGACTCAGGGCAGTCAGTTTATTTCTATTTTGTTGATGTTTATCGGCGGTTCTCCGGCGGGTACGGCCGGCGGTATCAAGACGGTCACAGCAGGAATCCTGTTTTTACAGGTATGGGCGACCATTCGTGGCAAAGAAGAAGTGGAAATTTATGATAGAGTGATACCGGATAAGGCAGTCAAAAGGGCACTTTCGGTAATTATGATTGCACTATTTGTAGTCATGTCGGTGACCATGGTGCTGGCTGTGACGGAGAAGATGGATTTTATGAAGATTGCGTTTGAATCCGTATCTGCTTTTGCTACAGTCGGGCTGAGTCTTGGAGTGACACCGGATTTGTCAACTATCGGAAAATTAATTATTGCAGTTACTATGTTTATCGGCAGACTGGGGCCGGTTACGATTGCCCTTGCCATGGCTATGAGAAGAGAGAAAAATAGCAAAATAAAGAAGCCGACCGGAAAATTGATGGTGGGTTAATCTCTGATATAGGAGAATCAAATGAGTAAGAATAAGAAATTTACAGGTCAGAAGAAAGAGTTTGTAGTATTCGGATTGGGCCGCTTCGGCAGAAGTGTAGCGTATTCCTTGGCTGCAGACGGATATGATGTCTTAGCAGTGGATATTAATTCCGATTTGGTACAGGATGCTTCCGAAGTGGTTGCCCATGCGGTAGTAGCGGATGTGACGGATATGGAAGCATTGGAAGAATTGGGACTGGGAAATTTTGATGTGGCGATTGTTGCCATGTCCAATAATCTGCAAGCCAGTATTTTAGCTACCATATTGGCGAAGGAAAAGGGAGTTCCCTATATCGTGGCCAATGCTAAGGATGCCATTCATGAAAAGGTATTGCTTAAGGTTGGTGCCAATAAGGTGATTTTTCCGGAAAAGGAAATCGGTGAAAAAATTGCCAATAGTCTTACCAATAAGACATTTCTGGATTTTATCGAGCTGAGTACCGATTTTAGTATTGCCGAAGTGGAAGTACAGGACGAGTGGGTGGGACAATCCCTGCGTAAGCTGAATCTGAGAGAAAGATATAAATTGAATGTTATCGGTATCAAATCAGGTGGGGAAACATCTATTATGCTGGATCCGGATGCACCGCTGAAAGAAGATGAAACCTTGATTATGATTGGGGCGTATGCCGCTTTTAAGGAAATAGGGCATTAGGATGAAGGAAATACTATCTGCGGAAAACGCACAATATAAGTTGTTGGGAAAGTTACTTAAGGCAAAGAAATATCGCCATCAGGAAAATTCTTATTTGGCGGAAGGGCTAAATTTCCTGGATATTCCTGTGGAAAGAGTCAAGGCATATTTACTTGCAAGCTCCAATCGGCAGAAAGTAAAGGAATGGAATTTACCGGAGGAAAAGGTAATTCTGTTGTCGGACTCTTTGTTTAAAGAACTTTCACAAGATCCGGCCAGTCAGGGTTTGATTGTCTGGACTATGATGCAGGATCATCAATGGCACGGAAATTGGGAGTTGGATTGCAGCAAAAGGGAAAGCTTGAATCGGCAAAAAAATGATAAGGAAGAAGAGGATAGAGATACACCGCTTTATTTGGCTTTGGAGGATATACAGGATGCCGGAAATATGGGCACTATGCTACGAACTGCCGAGGCGGCAGGGGTGACAGCTGTTTTTTGCTCAAGCAGATGTGTGGATTTATATCATCCCAAAGTGGTAAAGGCGGCGGCTTCTTCACTTAGTCGTTTGAGGATTTATACGGATTGTGATTTGCCAAGTATCGTGAGAGCTGCACAGGAAAAAGGTGTTTTTTGCTATGCCAGTACACCGGTCAGAGCGGAAGAATACAGCAGGGTAGATTACTCTAAGCCAAGTCTTTTCTTGATAGGAAATGAGGGGAATGGTCTTTCCGATGAAATTTTTGCTGTGGCTGAGGGGAGAATTTATATTCCTATGAGCGGTGAAATTGAATCTTTAAATGCGGCGATTTCTGCAGCGATATTGCTTTATGAAGCCAAAAGGCAAAGAAGTTTAATAAAGATATGAAAAAGAGCTTTGTAAAATGAAGGTATTGACCTTGTGCATTAGATTTTGACTCTAATGTTTGGAGGACAAAAAATCATTTTACAGAGCTCCTTTGTATGGTTGATTTGTCTTGTGTTTAGTTTATTTTATTGAGATTTGACTTTAAGCGGATGTTCAGCTCATCCATTTCGGCTTTGGAGATGGTGTTTAAGGCATTGTAAGGCTGTTTTAAAGCGTTTTCGAGGTATTCCTCGGCTTTTTTTGCATCGCCTTTTTCGAAGTGTATTTTTGCCAGATAATAAAGGGAATCAATTAAGGTAGGTTTTAATTCGATTGCTTTTTCAAAATATTCCTGTGCTTTTTCCGGCTCACCTTGGACATAATAAATTTGGCCGAGATTGTCATAGGCGGCGGCATATTGCGGCATTTTGTCAAGTGCAATGGTAGAGAAGTAAAGGGCCGCATCCATTTCTTTATTGATGAGAGCCAGATAGCCGATTGTCAAAAAGTCTTGCGGACTGAAACTTGGATTGCATTCTTTACCGGCATCGAGGTTTTCTAAATCATAACTTTGAAGGCGTTCTCTATCCGGAAAGTAGTAGAGTTCCAGATAATCCTTGTAGGCTTTTTGGGTATTGCCCAGTTTCCATTCACAAATGATGATATTGGCCTTGAGGGTATGAGTATAGAGGTAATTACGATTTTTTTCAAGAGCGGCTTCGAAGATTTCTTTTGCTTCCTTGGCTTCTCCTTTTCTTAGTAAGATAATGCCGTAAGCGGAGAGAATTTGCGAACTTCGGCATCCCAGTTTATAAGAGGCACGGTAAAAAGGCAGTGCCAATTCTTCTTTCTTAAAAAAGGCATGTAAAATCAATCCCGGAAAGCCGACAATATTTCCCAAAAATAAAATAGCCGTCACCACGACATAAAGACTGAGCAGCAAGTAATAAAAGGTCGGCTGGCTGCCTTTTAAGTAAACGATGAAAATAAAGTAAACGACAAAGACATAAATTAAGCTGATAAAAAACCATTTATTTTTTATTGTATTCATAAGTTTCTCCTATCTATATGATAAAGAAGTATAGCATATATAAAGGGGAGTTGCAATGGGATGAAGGGAAATAGGAACAATGATAAAAAAATAAGGGGATGACAGGGATTGCCATTCCCTTATTTTTTTATTTGTGATTGAAACGATTTAACAAAAAATTATTTTGACACTAAGCCAATCCATTCTTCGATTTTTTTCAAAGTTACAGCTAGGGAACTACGGAAGAACTCAGGACTGTGAGAATCCATATTGACAATGGATAAAACATCATGGATGCTGTGATTGCCGGTCGCTTTAAGGAGTTCTTTATACTTTGGTACAAAACTTTCGCCTTCTGCTTGGTAAAGGGCATAAAGACCTTTGGCAAAGAGTTCGCCGAAAGCATAAGGGAAATTGTAAAAGTTGCTGTCAGCCGAGTAGTAATGCGGTTTACACATCCACATGTACGGGTGCAGGCAGTTTTCATCCAAACCGTCACCATAGGTTCTTTTTTGGGCATTAAGCATAGCGGTTTTCAGCTGCTCCACCGAAAGAGAGCCGTCAAAGCGTCTTTGAATCAACTCTGTTTCAAAGTAGTAGCGACTTAGGATATCGACAATTACTTGAGCGGTAGACATGATTTCATTCTCCAGTATTACGATTTTTTCTGCATCCGTTGCACTCTTTAAGCTTGCATTGGCAACAATGGTTTCGCAGAAGATGGAAGCCGTTTCTGCAAGGGGCATTGGATAATCGGAATTAATCATCTCCACACCCGTCAGGCAGTAGTCGTGAAAACCATGTCCCAGCTCATGGGCTAAAGTATAGACATCATTAAGACTATTGTCAAAGTTCAACATGATACGACTTTCTTCCAGACATTTTACTCCGGCACAGAAAGCTCCGGATACTTTACCTTTCCGTGGATAGACATCAATCCAGTTCTTTGCAAAGGCATTGGCGGCAAAATCACCCAATTCTTTGGAGAAAGAATTGAAATTATCAATAACATACTGCTTGGCTTCTTCATAGCTGTATTCCATCGTGACATCTCCAATAGGAGCAAACAAATCATAGAAAGGCAGACCGTTTTTATGACCCAATAATTCAGCCTTTTTGCGGAAGTATTGACGGAACGCCGGTAAGCTTTCTTCCATAGCGGTAATCATGGCATTTAATGTTTCCTTATCCATACGGGATTGCTCCAACGTCATGTTTAGCACCGAGCCATATCCACGTTTTACAGCATTGGTATTGGCCTCTCCCTTGATGGCGTTCAGGCAGGCAGCAGAAACGATATCCATTTTTTCGTAGCTGGCAAGCTCCACCTCATAAGCTTCCTTGCGTACCGCCTGCTCCTTATCATAGGCTTTGGCACGCAGAGCGGAAAGGACTAAATCTTCTCCACGGAAATTGCCGGTCAGCCCTGCTACCGTCTGATCTTGCAGCTTACTCCAAGCATTGGAGCCGGTGTTTTGCATTTGAGCAAAGAGTTCCTCTTCGGCAGTGCTTAATGTATGAGAAGCCGCCTGCTTTTCACTTTTTAGAAAAAAGTGGTAGTCAAAAAGGCCGGGATGGCTAAGCAGACTTTCAAAGTCAGGATAATCCTTCAGCCACATACGGAAATGTGCTTCTGCCAGAGAAATTTTAGGAGAATAACCTTCCAAAGCCTCTACCAGATTAAGAGCGTCGGTATTTGCAGTATCGACGGCATTAATTAAACTGCCATAATTCATCAATTTATTTTTCAAAACAAAAACTTGATTATAAAGAGAAATATAACGTACACAGTCTTCAGCACCGCTTATTTGTCCGGAAACCTCTAAAAAGTTATCAATTAATGATTGCAGAGCGGCCTTATCTTTTCCCAGCTCGGCATCGGAAAATGAGGTGTAAAGGGGAGTCAAGTCCCAATAAATTTCTTTTTTCATGTCCAATTTCCTTTCGCTTAATCATGTCATCTTAGTTATGCTGTTCCATACTTATTACGTTTTCGAAAAGAGGGGAAAACGAATATTTCATAAAAACTCATAAACATTATTATATAAGAGGATAACAAAAATGTAAATAAAAAACTGCTGCTCCGATACGAACTTCCCAAAGTCGGAGCAAAACCTAACAATGGGAAGTCGGTATATCAGACAGCAGTCTGTTTTTGTATTTCTGTTCTATTTCATGATGGTCGGGACTTAGTGCTAATGTTTGGTAAAAGTGGCTTAAGATTTTTTTCAGTAAATCCTCACGGCTGATAGCTATCCCCAGTTGTTTGAGGGAAACCGGTGTTTTTGCATAGCTTGACGCTTGCGGAAATTCCGTTTGTCCCAAATTAACACCAATACCAATGATAGAATAAAGGAGCTTATCTGCCGTAAAACTGTTTTCAATCAGAATTCCGGCAAGCTTTTGCTCGTCGACCAAGATATCATTGGGGGCTTTAATTCGAGCAGCAACGGATAAGCCTTCCAGCACTTCACAAAGCACAACCGCTACCAATTTTAACAAGTAGGGAGCGGAGAGATTTGCCTTCGGATAATAAAGCAAACTCATCAGCAAGCCCATATCTTTTGGACATTCCCAAGTGTGAGAACCTTGGCCTCTACCGGCTGTTTGGAAGTCTGCATAAATAGCCGTATCCTTTTCCGGCAGCCATTGCTTCAATTTGGAGTTGGTTGAGTCCAGTACCGTAAAGTGATAGATATCACAGGGAAGGTTCATACCGGGAAAAAATATAGGATTCATCATCTTACTTATTGCCTTTCAGACTGACTTCCGGCATTAATTCATCCGACATCGTTTGTAGGACATATTCCAAGGTTTGGATTTGCTCTTTGGTGAATTTTTCACGCATACGGGCAATAACCGTCGTGACATATTGGTTTTTACTGGAATAATAAGAATTAAAACGTTCCGTCAAGTATAGGCGAACCCGACGCTTATCCTTGGGATCCTGCCTTTTCTCTACATAACCTTTTTGGATTAATTCATTGATTTTGTAGGTAGTGTTGGGCTGTGAAATTCCTAAATATTTAGAAAGTGCAGAGATAGTAGGATTGTTTAAGGAATAAATTACTTCCAAACAAAAAGATTCTGTAATGGTCAAATTTTCATCCTGTGGGTTGAACCCTTTAAAAATATTTTTGTAAAAATTCAATTTAAACTTGTCGTATATTTCTGGGAAAAGTGTTTCCAGCATGCCTATCTCCTTTGTTGTGTATTATGCTATTTTGGCACTAAGTAAATAGTCTTTCGGCACTAGGTTTGAAATCCGAGCAAAAGACAGGAAATAATACCACAACAGCATTATCAAAAAGTATAACACAATCGCTCGATATTTTAAAGTCTTTTATGAAAAAATATAGGAGTTTAAAGACTTTGAATATAATTTTGAAACGCTACTGGTACTTTAGTTGGATATCATTGAACAAAGAATGTAAGTTCACAGTAGCAAGCAGTTTCACCATCAACAGAGGCCGTTCCCTTGGCAATTCCGATATTACCTCGCAGACGAATCAGCTCTACTTCCAGATTGAGGATATCTCCCGGTTTGACCTGACGTTTAAATTTGGCTTTGTCAATTCCACGGAAAATAGGGAGCTTGCCACGATATTCTTCCGTGCTCAGAAGCAGATAAGCTCCTACCTGTGCAAGAGCTTCCACAATCAAAACCCCCGGCATAATCGGGTAGTTCGGATAATGCCCTTGAAAAAAGGAATCATTGAAACTAACATTTTTCTGACCGACACAGCGTTTCATAGGCTCCATTTCCACGATTTTATCCACTAATAGAAAGGGATGGCGATGAGGGATAATTTCACAAATATCAGGATAATTCATAGCTGGTCTCCTTTGAAAATTAAGATACTGTTGTGTCCGCCAAAGCCTAGAGAGGCTTTCATAGCGTAGTCAATCTTGGCTTCTTCATATTCTGTAATGACACGAATGGTGATATCTTCATCCGGCACCTTATAACCTGCCGTCATAGGATAAAAACCTTCTTCCATCGCCAGTATGGTCAAGATGGAATCTACCGCACCGGAAGCACCCAATAAGTGCCCGGTCAAGGATTTGGTGGAAGAAACCGGACAATTGTCGCCGAAAATACGAGAGATGACAAGAGATTCGGTTTTATCATTGAGCGGAGTGGAAGTACCGTGGGCATTGATATAGTTCATTTGCTCCGGACGGATTCCGGCTTCTTTTAGAGCTTCTTCCATAGCCAGTCCGGCAAATTTGCCATTCGGGTCAGGGGCAGTCATGTGCCCGGCATCGCAACTGGAGCCGTAGCCGACAATTTCGGCATAAATATGAGCACCACGTGCCAGGGCATGCTCTCGCTCTTCCAAAATCAGAACCCCTGCACCTTCCCCCATGACAAAACCGCTTCGTTCCTTATCAAAAGGGATGGAGGCTCTGCTTACATCCGAATTGGTGGTCAGGGCCGTCATGGAGGTGAAGCCGCCGATACCAAGTTCAGTAATCGAGGATTCCGCACCGCCGGTGAACATGATATCCATATAGCCGTCTTTAATTTTGCGGAAACTTTCGCCGATAGCATCCGTAGAGCTGGCACAAGCGGTGACAATACATTGATTTCCGCCGTGAATGCCAAGTTCAATGGCGACAAAGGCAGAACTCATATTGGCAATAGCCATAGGAATAAAGAAAGGACTGACACGGTCAAATCCTTTTTGCTGACCACGGGCATGTTCCTTTTCAATAGTATAAAGACCGCCGATGCCGGTAGCCACACTGCATCCGATACGAGTGTTGTCTTTTAAAAGTTCTTCTTTCAGACCGGAATCAGCCATTGCTTTTTTGGCAGCAACAATGGCCATTTGGCTGACTCGATCCATGCGTTTGGCTGATTTTTTGTCAATAAATCCTTCAAATGTAAAATCCGGTACTTCAGCAGCGATTTTTACCTGCATATTCTCGGTGTCATAGCCTTGAATCTCTCGAATGCCTGTTTTCTTAGCTTTCATAGCACTCACGATTTCCGCTTTTTCCGAGCCGATAGGGGTGACCATACCCATTCCGGTAATTACTACTCTTCTCATATACTTAAACCTCCACATACCGTAATGACTTGTCCGGTAATATAATTTGCTTTATCTGATGCCAGAAAAGAAACGACATCAGCGACTTCTTCGGGTCGTCCAAACCTTTGTAAAGGAATGGTTTCTTTCATCTTATTTCGGATTTCTTCCGGTAACTTATCTGTCATAGCTGTTTCGATAAATCCGGGTGCGACTGCATTGACCAAGATATTGCGGGAGGCAAATTCTTTGGCCATCGTTTGTGTCAGGCCGATGAGACCTGCTTTGGCAGCGGCATAATTCGCTTGTCCGGCATTGCCGTGAATTCCGGAAATGGAAGAGATATTGATGATTTTTCCCTGCCTTTTCTTGAGCATTTGTTTTGACACCAATTTGGACAGGTAAAAGGCACTGACCAGATTGACATCCAACACATCCCGAAAGTCTTCCAGGGACATACGCAGCATCAGGTTGTCTTTGGTGATGCCGGCATTGTTGACCAAGACATCGATTTTTCCATACTGGCCAAAGATATCTTCCAGAATACGTTCTACTTCCTCCGTGTTGCTGACATCCCCTTGATAAAAGATATGGGAAGAGTCCTGTGACAAACTTCTGCCAATGACGATAACGGTGAATCCATCTGCTTGCAACTTATCGGAAATGGCTTGACCGATTCCTTTGTTGCCGCCGGTTACCAGAGCAATTTTATTTTCCAATGTGTTCTCTCACTTTCTCAAAGTCGGAAATACTTTCAAGGGCAAAAACTGTTTTTTGGCGGTCAATCTTTTTCACCATTTTCTCCAAAATTTTATTGGCACCGATTTCGATTAGAATATCGCAGGCCGTACAGATATTTTCCAAAGAGCGGTGAACATGGATGGTATGACTGACTTGCTCCGCCATTCTTTGCTTAATATCCATGCTATTTTCACCATAGTTGAAGAAAATGGGGATTTCAGGTTCTCTAAAATTCATATCTTTAAAATAATGGAGCAGTTTTTCCTCAACCGTCTTCATATAGGGGCTGTGAAAGCCGCCGGAAACGGCAAGTGGAATAATCTTTTTGTATCCTTGGGCAAGGATTTTTTCCAGCCATGGAGTAAGATTTTCGCCGGTGATGACCATTTGTGAGGGAGAATTGATATTACTGATATAATATGATGAATCCCCTTCATTTTCTAAAAGCCATGTCCATTCTTGATTTAAAACAGCGACACTGGAAAGACTTCGAGCTCGACAGGCATCGGCCATTGCATCTGCACGAAAGGAAATGGTGCGGATGGTATCTTCTTCGGACAAGACCTTAGCAGCATAAAGGGCTCCATATTCGCCAAGACTGATTCCCATGGCAGCTGAAATCGGAATTTCTTTTTGTAAAAGTTTGGTTACGGCAATATGATACAAAATTAAGACACGCTGTGTATTTTGAGTTTGAGCAAGCTCCTCTTCCGAGCCGTATAAAATTAGGTCACGAATTTGAGGGTGAGCATCAAAAAGCTCCCTAACTTCCGGATAATTTTCATAAAAATCTTTTCCCAGACCGGCTTTTTGTGAGCCTTGTCCGGAATAGAGCAAGCCTATTTTGGGTTCCAACATTGTCTAAGGACCTCCTTAACGGTCACAATTTGATTCCAGTTACCAATTTCAGCACTACTAAAGACCAAACCCTGCTCGGCATCGCCCTTGACGGACTGAATCAATTTTTCGCAAATACAAAAGTGAGTGGTGGCAGGATTGCAGGTCGTCAAGCAATTGACACAACGCTTGGGAGCGATGCGGCCTTTCTGAATTTGTTCAAAAAAAGCATTTTTTACTGCTTGCCCCGGCAAACCGACCGGAGATTTGATAATGCCTACATTTTCGTCAGCGGAACTTCGGATTTTTTCTTTGAAAGCAGGGTGGGCATCGCATTCTTCCGTCAGGATAAAACGAGTGCCGATTTGAGCTCCCCACGCTCCGAGTGAGCGGAAGAAATTGACTTTTTCTGCAGTGTTGACACCTCCGGCCACAAAGAGAGGAATGTTTTTTGAAACATCTTTCAGATAGTTGACACAATCTTTTAGGATATTTTCCAAGGGGGTATTTAAGTCTTCTATTTTAAAACCTAAGTGTCCGCCGGCTTTTGGCCCTTCTATCACGGCGAAGTCCGGAGTACGTCCGTATTTCTTTGCCCAGTGTTGTACCACGACTTTTAGTGCCTTAGCGGAAGATACAATCGGTGCTATCAAGGTGTCATAACCTGCTACCAGCTCAGGAAGATTTAAGGGAAGACCTGCTCCCGAGATAATGGCATCGGCACCGGATTTGGCCGCTGTGATACACATATCTGCATAGGAAGTAGTAGCCACCATAATATTTACGGCAATCCCGCCATTGCCTTCGGAAATTTCTTTGGCTTTGGCAATTTCTTGAGGAAGAATCCGCAAATCCGCAGCTTTCGCATTTTTATAAAAGTCGTCTTCTCCGTAGGCAATCCCGACCGAAGCAATCGTGCCCATGGCACCTTCTTTGGCAACAGCCCCTGCCAGACGGCTTTTGGATATACCGACTCCCATTCCGCCTTGGATAATAGGGATGGTTAAATCATAAATAGATTTCATAATCAGCCTTTCAGATGAATTGGGAAAATTAGTTACTAAGATTGGACTTTGCTTCCTGATATTCCGCCATGATTTTTTCCAGAAGAGCAGGAACGGTAGTTTTTTCATGAATACTGCCGGCAACCAGTCCGGCCATTACACTGCCGTCTGTGACATCGCCTTCTTTGACGGCACGGGAGAGTGCTCCCAAAGTAAAAAGCTCCAGCTCCATAGCATCGGCACCGGCTTTTTCCGCTTCGGTGTATTTTCGAGTCATAGCATTTTGAAAGAGCCTGGTCGGAAATCCGGCTTGCTCTCCAATAATGGTAATTTGCGAACTTTTTCCCTTGAGAACTTTATCCTTATAATTGTCATGTGCCGGGCATTCTTCCGTGGCAAGGAAAGCGGTACCCATTTGCACACCGCTTGCACCAAGTACTTCGGCTGCCAATAGGGTAGCACCGGAATAAATACCGCCTGCAGCAATAATAGGAATCTTCAGCTCTGCTGCCAATTGAGGAATCAATGTAAAGGTGGTCATAAAACCGATATGTCCACCGGCTTCCATTCCCTCTGCAATGACACCGTCTGCACCGATTCTTTCCATTCTTTTTGCCAGACTAAGGGTAGGTACCACGGGATAAATCGTAATATTGTTTTCGTGAAAGCTTTTGATATATTGCTCGGGGTTTCCGCCACCGGTGGTAACAAAAGGTACCTTTTCATCAATGCAGAGCTGCACGATATCGGCAGATTTCGGGTGCATCAGCATAATATTGACGCCAAAGGGATTTTGGGTCAATGATTTGCAAATATGGATTTGTTCACGCAAACCGTCAATGGTATGAGAACCGGAGGCTATTAAGCCCATTCCGCCGGCGGCAGAAACCGAGGCTGCAAATCGACCGGTTGCAATATGTGCCATACCGCCTTGAATGACGGGATATTTAATTCCTAATAATTGATTAAAATTCATCATGACATTCTATCTCCACTAATTTATTGTAGTAAGTTAAGCCTGCACCAAAACCACATAAGAGTATAGCGGTTTTTTCCGGGAAACAATGATTTTCTTTCATTTTTGCCAGGCAGAGCGGAATGGAAGCGGCAGAAGTATTGCCGACTTCGTTCAGGTTTTTATAAAATTTTTCCGGTGCAATCTTCAGTGCATGACTGACATGGTCAATAATTCTTTCATTGGCTTGATGGCAGACAATGTACTGAGGATGATATGGCAACATTTCGGCGATATTTGCCTTTAGTACACCGACGGCAAACTTAAAGACTTCTCGTCCGTCCATTTGGATTTTTTCATTTTCGTTCATGCAAAGATAATGCTTGTCTTCCACCAATCCAAAAGAGGTGGGAGAGGGACTGTCGGTTTTTTCCACCAAAACCGCTCCGGCACCGTCGCCGAATAAGATACAGGTACCACGATCCTGCATATCCAGGAAATGAGAGATTTGTTCGCTGCCCACGACAATTGCCTGCTCTCCGACATTCAGGAAGTTTTCTGCCATATCTAGCCCGGCCACAAAGCCGCTGCAGGCCAGATTGATGTCAAAAGCTCTAATCTCGCCGAAGAGTTTGCAGGCATTGGCAATGCTTGCCGAAACGGACGGCATTCTCTGGCGGTCGGTGAAACTGCATGCTACAATCAATTTTATATTGTCTACGGCATTTTTTCGGCAGAGCTCTTTTGCACAGTGAACAGCCATTTCGGCTACGCCGCTTTCACTGAAATGGCGGCTTTTGATACCTGTTCTTTTGACAATCCATTCATCGGATGTGTCCAAATATTGCTCAAAAAAATGATTATCCAATTTTTTTTCCGGTAAATAATAACTGATATCTTTTATTAAGATTCCCACGACTCTTCTCCAAACTTTTGAAAACGCTTTGCTCTTTGCTTGGAGAGTTCCTCTCCGGAGTAAGCGATTAATTCCTGTAAATGGTGATAAATGCGTTCTTTTAAGGTAACAATATTTTGACGAAATTCTTCTTTGTTTTGGTAAGGAACTTCGGCGACCACTTCATCTACAATACCGTAATCCAGTAGATGGTCGGAAGTCAGTTTCAGAATTTCCGAGGCTTCGTCAGCTCTTTTGCTGTTTTTCCATAAAATAGAGGCGAAACCTTCCGGAGAAATGACGGAATATATGGCATTTTCAAACATCAAGACACGATTGCCGCAGGCAATGCCCAGAGCACCACCGCTGCCGCCTTCTCCAACAATGGCGGTTACCACGGGGATTCTGAGGTTCATCATGGTCATCAGAGAACGGGCAATAGCGATGGATTGCCCCTGTTCTTCTGCATGGATTCCCGGATAGGCACCGGGAGTGTCTACAATGGTAATGAGCGGCCGACCGAACTTTTCGGCTTGTTGCATTGTGCGAATGGCTTTATGAAAGCCTTCCGGAGAACACATTCCGAAGTTGTTGGCAATTTGCTCGTTTAAGTCTTCTCCTTTATTGGAGATGATAAAACTGACAATCATGCCGTTCAGATTGCCGATTCCGCAAAGTAAACTGCTGTCTTCGCCAATGGCTCTGTCGCCGCGATGCAGAACATATTCGGAAAAAAGTTGACGAATATACTCCATCCCTCTGGCACGAGAGCTGTCCCGGGAGGTCAGAACTTGTTGCCAAGCTTTGCGTGTATTTTTTTTGCGACTACTTAACATGGTTTCCTCCCGTTTCTTTTTTGGCATGAAATTTAAGTAAGGTTTGAATATACTGTTTCATTTCGTTTCTGGGAACTACATCATCCAGTAGGCCTTCTTTCAAGAGGAATTCGGCACGTTGAAAGCCTTTCGGCAATTCCTGCTTGATCGTATCACGAATCACTCTTGGCCCGGAAAAGCAAATCAATGCATTCGGCTCGGCAATCAAAAAATCACCGAGAGAGGCAAAGGAGGCAGAAACACCTCCGGTTGTCGGGTCGGTAAAACAAGACAGGAAAAAACCGCCTGCTTGATGAAACTTTCCGATGATTTCCGCTGTTTTTGCCATTTGCATCAGAGCAATAATGCCTTCCTGCATTCTGGCACCGCCACTTTGAGAAAAGGCAATGACGGGCAGTTTTTCCTCAATGGCTGTTTGAAAAGCTAAAACAACCATTTCGCCGACATAGCTTCCCATAGAGCCCATAAAGAAATCCTTGTCCATGCAGATAACAATCGTTTCGTGGCCGCCGATTTCTCCCTTAACTACCCGTATGGCTTCGGGTTTATTTTGTGCTTTCCGTTTGGCTGCGTAGCCGGGGAAATTGAGAGGATTGATGTCATTGGCCTTAGCGGTCAACTCGGTATAGCCATTGTCAAACAGAAGAGTGAAACGGCTTTCCGGCTCTAAATAAAGATGATGACCGCAATTGGGACAAACCATAAAGGCGGCGGTTAAATTGGATTCCAAATTTATCGCTTTGCATTTTTGGCAAGAAACGAAAATGGGATTTTCGACCTCTTTTGCAACAGTGGTATTCTTTTTGCGTAAAGACTTGATATAACGCAAGATACCGGAGTGTTTATTGAGCGAATCTGCCATATTCTATATTTTCATCCTTTCCAAGAAGTCATTTATTTTTCTGTCCATAAAGCCGGTGTCCATTTTGGCTTTGATAAAATCCGCATCATGGAGCAGAGTATACTGCAAAGCCAAATTGGTGGTGATACCGTCAATGATGGTCTCTTCTATGGCTCCTCTGGCTCTGCGAATTGCTTCCAAACGGGTATTTCCCAGGACAATCAGCTTTCCTATCATGGAATCATAATAGGGGCTGACTTTGCATTCCGGTGTCAAATAGGAGTCAAAGCGGACATTAAATCCCGCCGGAGCGGAGAAGTAATGAACATGACCGGGACACGGGCAGAAGTTGTTTTCCGGGTTTTCCGCATTGATTCTCAGTTCAATGGCATGCCCCAAAATCGGGATTTCTTCCTGTTTGAAGGAAAGAGCCTGACCTTGAGCAATTCGGATTTGTTCTTTGACAATATCAATGCCGGTAATCATTTCCGTGACGGGATGTTCGACTTGAATCCGGGTATTCATTTCCATAAAATAAAAATTTTTATTTTCATCCAATAAAAATTCAATGGTGCCGGCATTTAAGTAATTGGTAATGTCGGCAATTTTACAAGCACATTCACTTAATTTTCGCCTAAGTTCATTGTCAACAAAAGGAGAGGGAGCTTCTTCCAAAACTTTTTGGTTTTTTCTTTGCAGTGAGCATTCCCTTTCATAGAGAGAAACGGTGTTACCGAATTTATCTCTTAGAATTTGCACTTCAATGTGGCGTGGGCTGAGAATTAATTTTTCCAGATAAATCTCCTCTTTGCCAAAGGCCAGTTTGGCCTCTTTTTGCACCAGAGGATATTCACGACGAATATCTTCGGGATTGTCGGCACGGCGAATTCCACGACCGCCGCCGCCATAAGCGGCTTTTATTAAGACAGGATATCCGACTTTGTCAGCCCAATCAATCGCTTCCTCGACATTTTTGAGATTGCTTTCGGAGCCGGGAATGGTTGGAATACCGGAGTTTTTCATGAATTCTTTGGCTTTTCCTTTATCTGCCAAGATTTGAAAAGAATTTTCTTCCGGACCGATAAAGACAATCCCGGCATATTGGCAGGCTCGTTGAAAGTCTTCGTTTTCAGAGAGAAAGCCATAGCCGGGATGAATGGCATCCACTCCGGCAAGGCAAGCGGTAGACAGGATTGAAAAAATATTCAAATAGCTGGATTTTGGCTCATTCGGGCCAATGCAGTAGGCTTCATCTGCAAGCTTGACATGGAGCATGTCGGCATCGCCTTCTGAGTAAACAGCAACGGTTTCAATGCCCATTACCCGACAAGTGCGAATAATTCGAAGGGCAATTTCACCACGATTGGCAATCAATATTTTTTTAAACATTTTTTTCCTCGATTAAGAATAGGGTTTTTCCGTAATCTATCATTGAGCCATTTTCTACCAAGATATCTACGATTTGCCCGTTGCAGTCCGCTTGGATTTCGTTGAGCATTTTCATAGCTTCCAAAATACAAAGGACATCTCCTTTTTTGACCATATCGCCGACTTCTACGAAAGGTTTGGCTTCCGGATTGGCGGCTCGGTAAAAGGTACCGACCATAGGAGAATTGACTTTATGATAGTGTTGGGGTTGTTCCGGTTCCGCTACAGATGGTTTGTCTTCGGAAACAGCAACGGAAGAAACGAGTTTAACAGGGGGTTGTGCTTGATCAGCTTTTTTTAGATACAAGCGAGTATCTCCTTGGTTAAACTCCATGACTTCCAGATTGCTTTTCTCAAAGAATTGGATTAATTCAATGATTTCATTATGATTCATAATTTTCCAGGAACTTTAAGATGTCACCGACGGTTTCAAAATCCTTCATGGCATTTTCCGGAACCACAACATCAAATTCTTCTTCAATGGCCATGGATAATTCTACCGCATCCAAGGAATCCGCATCTAAATCATCTTTCAGATTGGCTTCCGGAGTTACTTTTTCTTCATCACAATTTAAATTATCTACAATAACTTCTTTTAATTTTTCAAACATTTTTTTCCTCCATTTTCATAAAGACAGTTGCATATTACATACCAAATAATATATAATATATTTTATATAAAAAAACTTATGCGGTTATTCTAATGGAAAAATCTAGCTTTGTCAACAAGATTTTAAAAAAGTAGAATTATACGAAAATCCTTATTTTAAGAGGTTTTGAGAAAATACGAAACAATTTCTTAAAAAAAAATTAAACAAATAGTGACAATTTTTGTTGTAAAATATGCCAAAATTTGCTGCGCAATTCCTTTTCGACAGCAACGAGAAAGATTGCTTGTAAGGAAGATATCCGGTGAGCATACCTAAAAACTGTCAGAGAGGTAACTTAGAAGTTACCTGGCTGACATTTAGTTTTTGTAGAAGGTCATAGTGCCGGAAGCGACAGCAATTTGCGTAGCATGTTGCGAGAGCGAAGGCACGAAAGCGAGCCCTGCGAGCGATGAGCTTCACAAAATCTGTCAGAAAGATAACTTAGAAGTTATCTGGCTGACATCTAGTTTTTGCAGAAGGTCATAGTGCCCGAGCGACAAAAGTTTGCGAAGCAAACTTTGAAAGACGAGGGTACGAAAGCGAGCCTGCGAGCGATGAGCTTCCGCAAAAACTGTCAGAAAGATAACTTAGAATTTATAGGGAAGTGCCTCGCAAGAGGTGTCATACCACCCAA
>JAUMXK010000031.1 GCA_030535295.1 Eubacteriales bacterium
CAGTAATTCATAAATATTGGAAATATTTTTATCATATTTCCCCCTATTTATATTGTCTTTTTTAAAAATGTTTTTCAATTTGTTTTCCAATTCCTTAGCGGATAAGATAGCCGTACTATACTTAAAATGAAGAAAAATCCAATACTCAAAGGATTCATTACTCCAAGCAACTTTAAAGTCTTTCCTGTTTGCCTCCTCGATTGCTTCATCAAAATCTTTAAATTCATCTTTATCAAATACCACCCAAACATTCTGATATTCAATTCTGGCATTTTTTAAAAGTCTTTCTGTTTCCTTTATTAATTCTGTAGTCGAGCGTCCTCTTCCATCAATTTGGATAATTGGAGCTATGATATCAATATTTTTTCCACCACATTTCCCCAAGATATCTTGTTTTAATCCTTCAAAATAATTCGGCTCTGTACATTTTCCTTCCGTCACAATCAGATAAGAATTGGGGTTGGGCTCTCTAAAATCATGCTTTCTATCCGGCCTGGTAAAACTTCTATTTTTCACAATCATTCTCCTCCTCATCTGTCCTTTCTTTTTCACTTTCTTCCAAAGAAAAGTCCTTTAAAATCGGAATCCCATCATATACTCCGGCCAAATAGTCTTTTTCAAAGGAAGCATCATTGCGAACTTTAAAATCAGATAAAGCAAATAATTCCGAATGACCATACTCATCTTTTTGAACAAACCAGATTTGATCCCTTCTGAAAAAGCGTTTATCCATCAAATTTGTATTATGCGTCGTAAAAATAAGTTGCGCCTCTGTGTCCCCCAAATAAAACATGTTTATAATAAGCCTTTGTAGCAGAGGATGTAATTTATTATTTAATTCATCTACTACTACAATTTTATTGTTTCTTATTACTTGACTAAATAAAAGAAACAGAGAAATACTTTTTAAGGTTCCCTCCGACTCAGCAAACAGCGAAAGCCAATGTAGATTTCCGTTTTTATCTTTATGTGCTGTACTAAACGAAACCCATTCTTTAAAAAGTTCATACCTTATATCCTTAATTCCTGTATCAATCGCCTTTAAAAAGTCAAGCAGTATGTTTTTATTTTCATCAATTTGAAGAATAAGCATTGCTTCTAATTTTTTTAGTTGGTCTCCATAACTATCAAAATCGCTGACTAAATAGCCTATTTTTTGTATTTGCTCAAAAGGTTCCCTATAACTGTTCGTTTCAAATTCCATTTCTCCAAAATGGGATAAAACCAATTTTTCCCTTGGAATATGTTTTTCATATTTAGAACTTTCTCCTTTTACCGTTGACCCAAAGGTTATTTCCCTTCCATCTCTTACAAAAATCATTGCCGGCTTACCCGCTTGCCCTTTACGGTAAAGCCATTCTTCCTTGATTTCCTTATCATTGTATCTAAAACCGTATTGGTATTCATTTTCTCCTATCTGCAGAAAAATCTCAAACTCGGAAGTTTTTGAGTCTTCCGCAGAGTCATCCAAGGCAAACGGAGCAAAATATTTTGAAAGTATCGTTTCTTCTTCTTTTGCATTATTCTTAGACTCCATGACTATTTTTTGGAAATAAGCGATTGCATGCCAAAAATTGGACTTTCCGGCGGCATTTGCTCCATAAATTGCAGCGACTCTAAGATACTTCTCTTTTCTACCGGTATCGATTAAATTTTCTAAATGTTCTTTATAAGAAGGAACGGCTCTCATATCCAAAACAGCCTCTTCCTTAAATGACAATACATTTTTCACTCGAAATAATACTAACATATTTTCATCCTCCTTTCTTAAACGATAGCATTTTTTTATCTTATTGTCAATTATTTGTGTTTTTTTCTCAAATTATTCCATTTAAGACAAATTTAAAAGCAGTATTGTTTTCACGCCACTGCTTTTCAATCTTTTTTATTTCTTACTCAACTTTCCCTCTGTCTTTTTGCTCTATCCCCTTACTCCACTCCACAAAAGCGAACTTTAAAGGATTTGACTTTCTGCGAAACATCCAGTAAATACTCTTCATGCGTCTTAGAGCCCCAGCTGTCATCCCCGGCTATACCCATTTGCTCGGAAAAGACACGAATCACAGTCTGATATGGCCTTGGCAACTCAAAGTGGTGACCTGCATTTTCCACTTCATGCGGAGTATATGGCGATACATTCATGCCGAACGGCTCTCCATAAAAGCACAGCCCCGCTCCGGAATTATCTGTCACGGTGACATAGCGAATGCCCAGTCTGGCTCCGGTTTCCTGCGGCCTCAAATAAGGCACGATATTGTCCGCTGCTTTATTTTGGTAAATACCGAGTTTTACGCCCTCTTTGCGATCGGCATAATTGCCCTCTTTGCCGAAACCATACCATGTAACCTTATCAAACTCTTTGTAAGTCCGGAACAAAAAGCCGAATTCCGGCATATCAGAAAGCTCAGGTATCACTTCATAGCGTAGCTCCGCTTCCACCGTGCCATCGGCAAATACCGTCCACACAGTATCACAGGTGGTATGAGGCTTCGTCGGCAAGCCATAGCGATAGACCACTCTTGCATAGTCTTGCGTTTGCTCGGCAGACACAAAACCGGCTCCCAGATTATCTACAAAATAGCGGTGTGTAACGTATTGGCTGGCCAATTTCCACTGTCCGTAACGCTGCGGCATACAATTACCATAGTCATTGTCCACCGGAGCACGCCAAAAGTTCGGCAGGACTACTTCCTTTAACAATTCCTTTTTGCCGTAGCGATAAGAAATAAGACCACCATGTATGCCATTCCACACCATAGAGAAATTGGCACCACGAATGCCGATATTGGTCTTATCCCGAATCAGCAGGAGCTCTTGCTTACGGTCCTTTGCCAAGTCTTTTCTTCTATCCTCTATTTCGGTAAACGCTCCGAAAATTCCTTGCCCAAAGGCCACTTCATGCCCTCTTTCACCCCAGAGAGTATCTTCTTTCAGCTCCAAAGATACCAGTATGGTGTATTCACCATCTTCCGCCGGGCAAGACATCGGCAATCTGTAAGTTGCTTTGGAAAGGGGTGCTACCTTGGTTTCGATTGGATAGAGTCCGACTAATTTTCCATTTCGATATATTTTTTGAACACATTGGTATTCCTCACTTGAGGTAAACAAGCTCTTATTCTCAATGATTACTTCCGTTTCACTGACAAAAATACGGAAATTTTGATAATTGTATTTGACTTCCTGCATCTTCGGTGTCGCTTCTCGACCGGCAAAGACGATACCATTGCCGGAGAAATTGCCATCATTCGGTCTTTCTCTAAAATCACCACCATAACCCATATACTCCTCACCAAAAGGATTGTTTGTACGAATTGCTTGGTCTACATAATCCCAAATGAAACCACCTTGGTATCTTTCACATTCTTCACTAAGACGGATGTACTTGTGCATGGCACCGTTGGAATTGCCCATGGCATGGGTGTATTCACACAAAATCATCGGTTTTTCGGTATTTTCTTGCAAGAAGGTTCTCACTTTTTCCGCCGGAGTATACATCTGTGAATAGATATCGGTGGTGTCCGGATAGCGCATATCGCAGCTTACCCCTTCGTAATGCACCAATCTGGTATCATCCTGTTCCTTGATATAACGGCTCATCTCATAGATATTTTTTCCGCCGTAGGATTCATTGCCCATCGACCAAAGCAGAATGGACGGATGATTCTTATCTCTTTGATACATCGACTTTACTCTGTCTACCACCGCTCCCAGCCATTCCTCATGACTCCCCGGCAAAATACGGTTCAAAATCGCCTCATCGGTCACACCGCCTCCCACATCTCCCCAAGTACCATGGGTTTCGAGATTGGCTTCATCAATCATATACAGTCCATAGATATCACAAAGGCGATAAAATGCAGAACTGTTTGGATAGTGACTGGTCCGCACGGCATTGATGTTATTGCGCTTCATGGTCAGAATGTCCTTTATCATATCTTCCACTTGCGGTACTCTGCCTCTGTCACAATTAAATTCGTGCCGGTTGACACCATGAAATACTATGCGCTTGCCATTTAATTTCATCAGTCCGTCTTCCAGAGCAAAATGCCGAAAACCAACCAGTTGCGGAATATATTCCAATACTTCCTCTTCTTTTTTGACTTTCAAAATCAAGAGATACAAATTCGGCTTTTCCGCACTCCAAAGCTTAATATCGGAAAGTTTTGCTTGTATTGTCGTCCGCACGGAATCGCCGGAATGAGCCGGTTTGTCTTCTTCATTGCCAAAAGGCACCGGCTGCATTTGCCACACCAGCGGCATGGTTTGTGGATTTTTTTCAATGAGCTTTCCCTCATAAAAATCATATTGATATTCGTATAAAGCCGCTTCTAAAGTAACCTCTTTTGCTTCTACCAGGCTTTGTAGCTCCACATTCAATGTGCCATCCTGTAAATCAGCACTTGGGCGAGCAAAGACTTTGATATCCCGGATATGTGCTTCCGGAACGGCGTACAGGTAGACCTCTCTAAAAATACCGGAAAACCGGAAAAAGTCCTGATCTTCGAGCCATGCAGAACTGGCCCATTTATAGACACGGAGTGCCAGTTTATTTTCTCCTGCACAGAGATATTCTGTCAGCTCATATTCCGAAGGTGTAAAACTGTCCTCGCCATAACCGATATATTTGCCATTCAGCCATACTTCCACTGCTTGCTCCACACCTTGCAGCGATAAGATAATGCGTTTTCCTGCAAAATGCTCCGGCAGGCTAAAATACTTGACATAGCTGGCCACCGGATTGAAGTCGGTTGGTGTCTGACCAAGCTCCATCGGCTGCAATCCCTCCCATGGATACTCGACATTGGCATATTGCGGCTTATCATAGCCTTGCAATTGAATGTGAGCCGGTACCGGAATATCTTCCCAGTTTTTACAGGAATATTCTAAGCTTTCAAAACCTTCTATCACTTGGTTTGGACTTGGGGCATAAGTAAATTTCCATAATCCGTTGAGGGAATGACGATAACTGCTTTCTCCCTTTAAATACTCTTTTTCATTTACATAGACAATATGGTCGGAATGTGCTGCCAAACGGTTCTCTTCAAAAATCCTTGGATTTGTCACTTTATTTGGTAATTTCATCTTGCTCTCCTTTGAAATTGTGAAAAAAGGGTGATTACTCCGGTAATCACCCTTTGGATTTTTCTGTCTTATCTTTATTTGCCTATTTGCTGAAAGTGGTGTGTCCGGAAGAGCGAAGAACATCACAAGCTTCTTGGATTCTCTTTGCCATTCCCACTTCACCGGCTTTTAAGTAAACACGAGGATCGTATTTCTTCTTGTTACCTACTTCGCCTTCTACTTTTAAAACTTCATCATAATTACGGAACATGTGATCTACAATCGGACGAGTGAAAGCGTATTGGGTATCGGTGTCAATGTTCATTTTGATTACACCGTAATCAAGAGTTTCATGAATATCGGAAAGTTCAGAACCGGAACCGCCGTGGAATACATAGTATGGACGAGCTTCTTCTCCAAACTTAGCAATCAAAGCATCTCTGCCTTCCGATAAAATCTTCGGCTTCAATACGACATTACCCGGTTTGTAAACACCGTGGGTATTACCGAAGGTTGCCGCCAACATATAGAAGTTGGAGATTGGGCTAAGCGCTTCGTACATTGCAATCATATCTTCCGGTGTGGTATATAATTTGTCCTTGGATACATGAGAATTATCCATTCCGTCTTCTTCGCCGCCAAATACACCAACTTCGATTTCTAAGATGATTTCATTCTTGGTGCAACGAGCAAGCAATTCTTTCGAAATCTTGATATTTTCTTCCAAAGTGATATCCGAGCCGTCAAACATATGGCTGTTGAATAAGTTTGGTAAGCCGGCTGCTCTTCTTCTTTCGGTTTCTTCAATCAAAGGAATTACGAAAGCATCCAATTTGCTGCTGACACAGTGGTCAGTGTGAAGGGCAACGTTGATATCATAGCGTTCTGCTACTCTATGTACATGTTCTGCAATGGAAATTGCTCCTAGTACGGTATCTTTTACTTCAGAACCGGAAGCATGTGCTCCACCACCGATGGATACTTGGATGATTCCGTCGGACTTTGCATCTGCAAATGCCTTAAGAGCAGCGTTTGCTCCTTCTAAGTTTACGACGTTGATTGCAGGATATGCAAAATGATTCTTTCTGGCTTTTTCAAGCATCGCTTGATATTGTTTATAATTTACTACTGGCATTGGAAACTCCTTTCTGCTTATGGGAGTTGCAAAAGTACCTATTGTCCTTTGACAACCACCGCTTCGTTTATAGTATTATTTCTCGTCCCTATTTTACCACAGTTTGGTTGGAAAAGGAATAGGAAAATGTTTGATATTTCACATATTTACCTATATTTACCTATTTTCCCTATATTTTATCCAAGCAATTTCTTAATCCATTTCTTAAACATTTGTCCGGCTTTATTGGCGGTTTGGTTCTTGACAAATTTTTCCGGATCTTTGGCAAAGCGTACTGCCTTTTTCAGTTCTCTGGCTGCTTTGTCGATTTGTTTGGATGTGGTGTTTCGTCTTCTGGCCATAATTTTCTCCTCTTCATAAAGCTTTGGGCATCTCTGCGTTGTTACTATGATAAATTGACAGAATCCGTCTATGCATAAATCTTTCTTCTCGACAGATTTTCCAAATGTTTCTATAAATAATTTTCTATTTCTGCAAGGACTGCATCGGTACCATCGCCGGAATCTTTCATATTGCGGATGATATCCTTTCTTTTTGCTTTCAGTTCTTGCAAAGCGGCGGTCAGACTTTCTGCATTGACCTCTTCTTGCGGCATGGTCAGAGCATACCCTTTTTTCTCAAAATAGGCTGCATTTAGGATTTGGTCGCCACGGCTGGCCGAGAGCGGCAAAGGAATCAGAAGCATTGGTTTTTGCAGGGCCAAAAACTCAAAGATAGCATTCGAGCCGGCTCTGGAAATGACATAATCCGTAATTGCAAAGGCATCTGCCAGTTCATCGGACAGAAAATCATACGCCTTATAGCCCGGCATATCCTGCGGCATTTTTGCCGCATTTCCCCTTCCGGTCAAATGAATGACTTGATTTTCCTTCGTCAGGCTCGGCAGAATTTCCAAAAGTGCCTGATTGATGGCCTGCGAGCCTTGGGAGCCTCCCATTACCATGATGACGGGCTTATCCGGTGTAAATCCGGTCAGAGCATAACCGGCTTCTTTTTTACCCAATTGCAGACGTTTGCGAATCGGAGTTCCGGTGATGGCTGTGTCCTTTCCTTTAAAGTACTCGGCAGTATCTTCAAAGGTCAAGCAAATCTTTTCGGCAAAACGGGAAGATATCTTGGTGGTCAGACCCGGAGAGTAATCGGACTCATGAATCAGAATCGGTATTTTCCAAAAACGAGCCGCCAGTACCGGCGGCACCGCTACAAAACCGCCTTTGGAAAAGAGCAGGTCGGGTTTTTCTTTTCTCAGAATCCGTAGGGACTGAAAGATTCCGGCAAGCACTCGAAACATATCCGAAACATTCTTCAGGCTGCGATAACGTCTTAACTTTCCACAAGAAATTCCATGATAAGAAATGCCTTCTCCGGCTATCATTTCTTTCTCTATTCCGTTTTTCCCTCCGATATAAACCATTTGCAATTGTTCTTCCGGATAGAGAATTTTTAGTTTTTGAATCAGGGCAATATTGGGCGAAACATGTCCTGCCGTACCGCCGCCGGTAAACATTATTTTTTTCATGTGTCTTCCTTTCCAAGGACGATGGTCATTTGATTTTCATTTCTTCCTTATTATAAGTGACTTTTCATTTCTCTGCAAGAAAAAACTGCCACATTTTTATGCGGCAGTTTGGATTTTCTTTATAATTTTAAAGTTTCTTGATGATAGGTGAAGAGTTGGGATACCGAGCGATTGTCGTGAATGTTTAAAATCGCATTGCCCAGCACTTCGGCGGCCGAAAGCTGATGAATATTCGGCAGTTTCTTTTCTTCCGGAAGCTCAATGGTATCAAGCACCATCAATTCTTCGATGACGGAATCCCGAATTCTTTCAATGGCTTTGCCGGAAAGAACCGGATGGGTACAGCAGGCATATACATGCTTTGCACCTTTTTCTTTTAATGCTTGTGCTGCATTGCAAATGGTGCCGGCCGTATCAATCATATCATCTACAATAATCACATTCTTATCTTTGACTTCACCGATAATATTCATGACTTCACTGACATTCGGCTCCGGTCGACGTTTGTCTATGATGGCAATCGGCACATTAAGGTCTGCCGCCAATGAGCGTGTTCTTTTTACCGAGCCGACATCCGGGGATACCATGACAAATTCTTCTTCTCTACCTCGAAGTATTTTGGAATAATACTCGGTAAGCAGCGGTCTGCCATACATGTGGTCTACCGGAATGGTGAAAAATCCTTGAATTTGTGCAGAATGTAAATCCATGGTCAACACTCTGTCTGCTCCGGCTGCTTGCAATAAGTCCGCAACCAATCTTGCAGAAATCGGATCTCTCGCCCTTGCTTTTCTATCTTGTCTTGCGTAGCCATAGTAAGGAATTACAGCGGTGATTCTACCTGCTGAAGCTCTGCGCAATGCATCAATCATAATCAAAAGCTCCATCAGATGATCATTGACCGGATAGGAAGTGGAATTAATGATGAAACAATCCACACCTCTTACCATTTCACCAACTTTTACAAAGGTTTCTCCGTCGCTGAACTGACCTACTTCGGCCACAGCCAATTCTAATCCCAGATAATGTGCAATTTTTTCTGCCAAACTGCGGTTTGCGTTTCCGGAAAAGATTTTAATCTTATCCATGTACTGGCTATGACTGCTCATTCGTTTTGCCTCCTTCATTTATTTCTTTTCTGTTAGTTACCCAATTTTCCTTTATTTGTTGTCTTACTCTCGCAATGCCCAGGCTGTCTGCCGGTAAATCATGGGTGATGGTAGATCCGGCTGCAATAAAGGCTCCCTTTCCAATATGAACGGGCGATACCACATTGCTGTTGCATCCGATAAATGCATCGTCTTCGATACGGGAACGGTGTTTTTCTCTGCCGTCAAAATTGACCAGAACCGTACCGCAACCGAAATTGACTCGCTTGCCGACATCTGCATCTCCCACATAGGTCAAATGCGATATCATGGTATCCTCTCCGATAACAGCATTTTTTATTTCTACGAAATCACCGATACGCACTCGGCTGCCAATCTGCGAATTGGGCCTGATGTAGCTGAATGGTCCGATATTACATTCTGCGTCTATTTTACTTTGCTCGATTTGTGCCTGCACCACTTGATTCTTTTCCCCGATTTGGGCATCAATAATCGTGCAATTCGGGCCGATGTGGCTACCTGCACCGATTTGACTTTTTCCCAAAATCCTTGTGTAGGGATGCAGCACCGCCGTCGGAGCAATTTTCGCAGTAAAATCCACTTTGGTGGAATGAATATCTTTTATGACCACTCCTTCCTTTATCAGTGCTTGATTCCGCAGGAGGGATATTTCTGCTTCCAATTTGCAGGCATCTGCTTCTGAGGCCAATATCTGTAAGGGAAAGGCAAGTGTTTTTTCTAAAACATCCACCGAGAATTTCTTATCGGCAGCGCCTTGCAGTAAAATACAAACGATTTCCCGCTCTTCCCTCCATTTCTCTGAAGGGCGATACAACACAGCTCTCTTTGCTTGTGCCGCTTCTGACAAAAAATCTGCCAGACATTCTTCCGGTAAGCTTGGATAATAGCCGAAAAAATATAAAATCGGCATTTGCGGTGCTGGAATATTTTCCCCCGAAAAGTCCCGATTTCCTGATAAATGAGTCCTCAGCTCACGCTCTTCGGCCTTTGCCGGCCTACACTCGCAGCCAAGCTTTTCTAATGTTTTTAGACTGTGTTGCCAGATAGGTTCTCCTAAAATTTCGGCTTGTTTCAGATTTTCTTCTTGCAAAGATTTCCATAAAAAAACTGTTTCCATATTGATTTTAACTATCCTTTTTTTAAATTTTCAAAGGCTGTCTATCAACTCTCATTATAAGAAAAACTTTCTTAAAAAGCAACCCCTATTTTGGCAGGATTGCCGTATCTTCTTCCACAGCTGTTTTTTCTCTCTCCGCTTTTCATAGATTTTGTCATGTATGAATAGATTCTTACCATTTATTTATGGATTAAGCCTAAATCCATCCAATACATCAATTTTTTTTGCATTTTTATGGAAAAAAGTTCGACTTTCTTCCCAAAAATATAATAACTTTTTTGCCAATTTTTTCCGGCTTCTCCTTAGTAAAAACGAAAGTGTGTAAGCGAAAAAAAAAGAATATCCCAGCATGAGATACTCTCTTTTCTATAAGAAAATGGAAAATAGGCTAAGCTTTTTTGTCTTTTCATTCATGTTTCTTTGGCAAAATTAAGCAAAATGACCTACTTCAACCGTTTGTTCTTGTTTGAGTGCTTCTTGATATTTTTCCAGCACCATATCTTGTAATAGATTTCTAGTTTCAGGATTAATCGGATGGGCAATGTCTTTGAATTCATTGTCCAATGCTTTACGACTAGGCATTGCAATGAATAAGCCCTTCTTTCCTTCGATTACTTTAATGTCATGGACTACAAAGGCATCGTCAAATGTAATTGATACCACTGCTTTCATCTTTCCATCTTTGTCAATTTTCCGAATTCTTATATCTGTAATTTCCATAGTCGGTAAACTCCTTTCAGCGAATATCCTATCAGGTTTACCTTGGAGCAATCATTATTTTTCCGTCTTTTACTCCTTCATATTCTATTAAAGCCTGGTAGTTATCTACTAATTTCTTCTCCGGCATTCCTGTCACCATGACAACTGCAATTCCTGCCAATTCAGCATCCAACTCTTTCAGCAAGTCTTTGACTGCTTTGGCTGTACCACCCGCACGCATGAAATCATCTACAAACAGCACTCTGCTTCCCCTTTGAACCGCTTTTAAAGAAACGGTCAGTGTCTTAATCTGTCCGCTACTGCTATCCGTATAATTTTTGTAAAGCGATGTTCCTTCCGTAAGAACCGTTCTCTTCCTAATAATTACAAGTGGTTTATTTGCCAGGCCGGCAATTCTTGTGGCTAAAGGAATTCCTTTTGTTTCAATAGTTGCAATGTAATCTATAGAAGATAAATCATAGTATGAAATAATACCTTTGCTCATTTTTCCCAATAGATTGGGATCGTAAAAGAGATCATTCATATAAAGTAATTCATCTACTATGATTCTTTCCTTATCCATCAATTTTTGGCATAGTTCATTTTTAAGCAATGACAAGTCTTCTTCTCCAAAATATGGCTGAAACAAAACACCACCTGCCGCTCCCGCCATGGAAAGGAGATGACCGGCTTTGGACTTTTGCAAATAATGTTCAATTTCCGCTAAATCTTCACTGATTGTCGATTTGGAAGTATTCCATTTTTCTGCAAAATACTGCAAACGAAATTGACGATATGGATTTTCTGCTAATTCTTTTAGAATAAAACTGTAGCGAATCGGTTTCGGTAATTTTTCTGGCACAATTTCACTAACTGATGTCTGCGTATTCAATTTTTGCATCTCGCCTCCCTTCTAAACGAATGCATTTCTTCTCAATAAAATGGTGCAAAAGTTTATTTCTTTTTGATTATATCATAAGTTTGTATATTTGAAAAATATTTTATGAAATCTTTTATATAAAATTAGTTTTTCTGTCTTTTTGTCTAAAAAAATATAAATTAAATTAATTTTTGTATTTTTTTCTATGCTTTTTGCCAAATAATTATTTATTTTTTAGTATAAATTTTATTTTTCCAGGAAATCAATCGTATAATTCATGACTAAATTGCATAAGACACATCCGCCATATTGTCATTATTGAATCATCTTGTGCATAGCGTCCGCATCTCAAAAAAAGAAATTCTATCCCTCTTCTCTCTTTCTCATGCATCAAAATAAATATTTTTTGTAAAATATGCAGAATATTTTCTCTTTTTACATCTACCTGAATTTGTGGTATACTTTCAGAAAGATAACAAACTTCCGTGGGAATAAGGGCAAGCTTATGAACGGCCAAAATATCCCCATGTAACAGCCCCCGAAAAAGGATAACGCAAAAATCGAGGGTAAGCTTTCATAAATTATAGAATATAAAACGGAGATAACGAATGCTAGAATTAAAATCAATACAAAACGCTCACTTTATCGGAATCGGCGGTGTCAGCATGTCCGCTTTGGCCATGATGTTGAAAAATATGGGAATATCCGTGTCCGGCTCTGATTTTCATATCAGCCCGACCACACAATACCTTTCAGAACAGGGAATTCCTGTGTCCTTCGGTCACAGTGCGGAGAATATTCCTGCCAATACGGATTTTGTCGTCTATACTGCCGCCATTGCAAAGGACAATCCGGAATTTCAATATGCCGTAGCCAATCAAATCACCTGTATTTCCAGAGCCAAACTGCTGGGACAAATTATGGAAGAATACCAAAAATCCATTGCGGTGTCGGGAACACATGGTAAAACCACGGTTACTTCCATGCTCAGTCATATTTTGACCGCTGCCGATGTTGACCCTACGATTACCGTAGGTGCCTATCTGGATAAGCTCAAAGCAAATTATCGTATCGGAAATTCCGAATATTTTTTATTGGAGGCCTGTGAATACTGCAATAGTTTCCACAACTTCTTCCCGAATACTTCCATTATCCTGAATATCTCGGAAGATCATTTGGACTTTTTCAAGGACTTGGCGGATATCCACAACTCCTTCCATCAATTTGGTAAAAATACCAAAGAGAATTTAGTGGTAAACGCAGAACTTCTCTCTGTACCGTCTCTACTCGATGGTCTGGATTTAAATATCATCAGTTTCGGCAAAGGTGGCGACTATCATGCGGAAAATATTAGCTATCAAGCTTCGGGAGCTCCAAGCTTTGATGTTTTCCACAAGGAGGACTTCCTGATGCGAATTGAATTGTCCGTCTTTGGAGAGCACAATATTTTAAATGCTTTGGCTGCCATTGCCGCCGCTCATACTCTGGGCATTCCGGCTACCGCCATGCAAGAGGGATTGAAAGAATTCCGAGGAGCGGAGCGCCGCTTCCAGCACAAGGGAAACCTAGCCGGCATTGAAATCTATGATGATTATGCTCATCATCCGGAAGAAATTGCTTCCACTCTGGCAGCGGTAAAAAATCTGCCTCATAAGAATTTATGGCTGATTTTTCAGCCTCACACTTATTCCCGTACTAAATTGCTGTTTGATGATTTTGTCAAGGTTCTCAGTCAGGCGGAGAATGTGATTCTGACCGATATCTATGCCGCCCGCGAAAAAAACACTTACCAAATCAGCTCCAAAGACCTGTTTGAGGCGATTCATGTTCATAATCCGAACAGTTATTATTTCGAAACTTTTGATGAAATTGAAAATTTCGTTCTTGAACAGGCTATCCCCGGAGATATGTTGATAACTATGGGAGCCGGAGATGTTTATTTTATTGGGGAATCTCTTCTTTCCCTATAGTTTTCCACAATATCCACAGACTTGTCAACAGACTGAACACCGGAGCACGCTCTTTAAAAACATTGGTTTTACATCCGAAATCCTTTATTTATAAGCTTTTTCTTCATTTTCCACATGTTCGAAATTTGAAAGCTGAATACATAGGGATTTTTGCAGAGTTATCCACATCATTCACAGACTTGTTTTTCTCATACTGTTTATAACCTTGGTGGAGAAGTCGTAAAACCTACTGTTTAAAGGGTTTTAAACCGTTTTTGCAAAATTTTATTTCAGCGGAAAGGATTTGCCATGATTCGTATGTTACCCACAGCCTATCATTTTACTCCCGTACCGAATACATTTATTTTGAACTCGATGTCCAAAATGAGCAGTACGGTGATAAAGATTTATTTATTTTTGCTTTATCAATTCAATCAAAATTATCCGGCCATTCATGTGGATGAAATTGCAGACCATTTGAATGTCACCGAATCCGATATCAATCGTGCCCTTCATCACTTGGCCAAAGAAAAACTTTTGTATTGCGAAATGGAAAACGGGAAATACACTGCCATTTCCCTCTCCCCTACCCCATCGACAGCAACACCGGAAGTGCCTGCGGAAAATAATTCGGGTACTGACAAAAGTAAGTCCCGAGAAAAAAAGGAGAACTCTTCTCTTTCTACAGAGGAAAGTGCTTTGGACACAGTAGAGCAAGCAAAAGAATTGCCAACAAGTGTTTTGCCATCGGAAAAACCGGTCGAAGCGGTACGTCCAAACTACAATGCAGCCATGATTGAAAAATTTTCACAGGACAAAGATGGAAATCAGCTGATTTTCTATACCAAGACTTTGTTGAATAAAAATCTGACAGCCAAAGACCTGCACATTCTGTACGGTCTGAGAGATTGGCTGAAAATGAGCAATGACTTGATTTATTTTTTGATTGATTATTGTATTGATAAGAATCATACCAATCTTAGTTATATTGAAAAGGTAGCCATTGATTGGCATGAAAACAAAGTAGAAACCGTCGAGCAAGCCAAAGATTATTTGGCGACCTATCCCAGCCATTATTTCACGGTCCTGAAGGCTTACGGCATTTATAATTTGGCACCGATTCCTGCCCAAATCAAAATGATTGATAAATGGACCAAGGAATATTTAATGCCGATGGAGGCCATTGTCTATGCCTGCGAAAAAACAATTTTGCAAACCGGCAAGCCGGAACTGAATTATACTGACAGCATCTTAAAGAAATGGAAAGAACAAAATCTTTACACCAAAGCACAGATTCAAAAGGCGGAAACCGAGCATCAGAAAAAAAACTATGGTAAGCAAAGCAAGCCAAATACCATAAAAAGTAGCGGCAATGTAAAAACAACCAGCTTTAACAACTACAGTCAGAGGGATGAGGACTATGATGCGATTGAGCGTAAAGCCTTGGAAATGCGCTTGAAAAATAAGGAGTCAAAAGAATGAATCTAAGAAACAAGTATATGCAGGATGCAATGCAAATCCTTAAGGAGAAAAAGCAAAAAAATGCCGTCCTGGAAAAGGAACGTTCGGAAACCATCCGTAAGCATCTTCCGGAGGCTCTGCACTTGCGCCAAAACTTGGCCGAGCGGATGAAGGATTTCTATCTACAAACCTTGGAGCATCCTGAAAAGAAAGAAGAATTTTTATCGGAACTTAGAAAATTGCAGCAAGAGACCGATGAGAAAGTGGAGAGCCTATTAACAGAAAATGGCTACCCAGCCAATTATCTGGAGCCTATTTTTGACTGTCCGGCTTGTGAAGACAGCGGATTTTTGAAGAATCAATCGGTTTGTTCCTGTTTAAATCGGGAGTTTATTGCCAGAGCCTATCAAAAGTCGAATTTAAGAGATATTCTGGAGAGAGAGAACTTTAATAATTTTAAATTGGAGCTTTATCCCGACACTATGAATGAGCAGTACCGTATCAACCCAAGAGAAAATATGAAGGATGTCTACCAAAACTGTTATCATTTTGCCAAAACCTTTGGTAATCACGAAAATAATCTCTTGCTTTATGGTCCTTCCGGTCTGGGGAAAACCTTTCTATGCAGCTCCATTGCCAAGGAAGTGATGGATGCCGGTTTTTCGGTGATTTACTTATCGGCACCGGAGTTTTTCGGAATTTTTGAAAAATATCATTTTCATCACAATGATGACAGTGTCGACCACAACTATATTGAGTCTTTATTTGACTGTGACTTACTGATTTTGGATGATTTGGGCACGGAAGTGATATCGGTTGTCTCTCAACAGGATTTGTTTCAAACGCTCAATCGACGCATCAATGAAAAAAAGAGTACGGTGATTTCCACCAATCTCTCTCTCAGTCAAATCTCCAAGACCTATTCCGAGCGGATTGCTTCCCGTATTCTGGGCGAATATACACCACTCCTCTTCTTTGGCGATGATATCCGTAAGAAAAGATATTTATAATCCCCTTATAATAGGAAGAAAGCCAAAAAATACGCAATCGAGTAGGGGGAATTTAATTCCCCCTCTCACACCACCAGTACGTGCCGTTCGGCATACGGCGGTTCAACATAACTTCAAGGCATGGCGCTCGTTGTAGTAGTCAAGACAGCTTACTAGCCCCGCTTTTGCAAGTACCTCTTTCGAGATTGCTCTTACCACACAGGTCTTTGTGACAACCCATTGGTAACGGTCACCACAATATGAAGTCAACCTTGCAAGGTCTTTGCTTACTCCCAACTTCTGCAATCCCCACTGTCGTTTCTTTGGTACTTTCCATTGCTTCCATATAATAGCCCGAAGCCTTGTCCGTAGATGTGCGTCAATCTCTCTCATCGCTGTTCTCATAGACCCGAGGGCATAATAGTTAATCCACCCTCTTGTTACCTGATTGATTTTCGCAATCTTTCCCCTGACTGTTCCAGGCATTTTCCTACAAGTCAATTCTTTTAACTTGCGCTTTAATCTTACAATCGAGTCTTGATGCGGTCTGCATTTCCATTCTTTGGTCTTGCTGTCCTTGTAGAAACCAAAGCCAAGATATTTCAGCTTTAATGGTCTTGTGATGTGTGTTTTGGTCATGTTTACCTTTAGACCAAGTTTTCTCTGTATCCAGTCCGATACCGTCCGCATGACTCTTTTTGCACTCCCTTCGCTTTTGACCGCTATCACGCAATCATCGGCATATCTCGTAAATCGTAGTCCTCTTGCTTCCAGTTCTTTGTCCAGTTTATTCAGCATGATGTTTGACAGTAACGGTGACAGATTCCCTCCTTGTGGTGTTCCCAGCCTTGTTTCTTCGTAGCCTTGCGGTGTCATCACTCCTGCTTTCAGGTATTTGCGGATAAGTGACTCCGTATCTCCGTCGTTTATGATTTCATGTACAAGACTCATTAACCTGTCCTGGGGTACGTTGTCGAAAAATTTCTCCAAGTCGATATCTACTATCCACTCGTATCCCTCGTTCAGATAGATAAGGAGTTGTCTGATTGCCATTTCGCTGCTTCGGTTCGGTCTGAATCCATAGCTCCATTCCGAGAATAACGGCTCGCACATCGGGCTTATCACCTGCACGATACCTTGCTGAATTACCCTATCCATTACGGTCGGAATACCAAGTTTCCTCACTCCTCCATTTGGCTTTGGTATCTCTACCCTCCTGACCGGTTGTGGCTTGTATTGCCTCTGCCTGATTTGGTTCTTGATACTATCCCAATGCTCTCTGATATAGTCTTCCAGTTCTTCCACTGTCACTTCGTCCACACCGCCTGCTCCTTTCTTGGCACAAACCCTCTTGTAGGCGGCGTTCATGTTTTCTTTAGACAGTATCTTTTCCAACAGTTCCGACATTGCCTTGTGTGTTTTCTCCTTTCCGTTCCCATGAATCATCCTTAAACTTTACGGTATCTGCTCATTTACGTTTCGCCCTTCCCGCTGTCAGGTATTTCATGGGGCATACATTTGATTACACGGTTACCTTGTTCCGCCCTTTGGCATAACTCATTTCAGAATCATGTCTACTACGGCTTCTGCTGACTTCTCCCAGTTCGTTGTTACTACAGCGAATCTCGCCGTCTGTGAGACCTCACGGGATAAGCCTGCCAGTCTTTCCTCGTCTACCTGCCTGATTTACGCCTACGGGTTACGGTTGCCTTTTGGACTTTACTGCCTTTAGCCAGCTCATCCGCCGTAGACGCCTTATTATCAGGTTTCTGTTCGTCAGGCTACGATTTAGCTATCCCTTCCTCTCGCCTACACCTCACGATGGAAACCTTGGGAGTCGCTATCGGGTTCGTCGGCAACTACGCCCCTTGTGGACTTTCACCACAGACTGACGGCATGCCCGTCATACTAAAAAAAGTCGCCAATGGCGACTTTTTCATTTTGTCCACTTACTCTTCCTATGTCCCACAAAAAGTTCGATATCCTTCTACCGGCTCTTTTGGCAGTTCTTGATAATATTTTACAGAGTCATCATAAGCATAAGGTTTTTTCAGCACCGAAAAAAGCCTCTCAAATGGCTCATAATCTCCTATTTCCGCTGCATGCAGCGCCTCTTCTACTCGGAAATTACGTGGAATGACAAAAGGGTTTGCCGCCTGCATCTGGCGCACAATCTCTTCCAGCTCTCTGACCGCTTTTCCCTGCCTATCTTGCCAAAGCTGTTTCCAGTCTAGAAATCTTTCATTGGCAAAAAGTGCTGTCGTTCCTTGCAAATAGCTCCCATCCCTGCCCTCTGTTTCCAGAGTCAATCGGACAAAGGTATTGGTAAAATCTGCCTGTTCCTGTTCCATCAGCTCAAGCAAAGCCTCTATCAAGGTTTCATCCATCTCATGACCTTGCCATAATCCCAATTTATTTTTCATGCCTTCCAGCCATTGCTGCTTGTAGTAAGGACTATATTGTAACAACTCCTGTTTCGCTTTTTCAAGGCTTATCGCCTGATTGTCATCCAAAAGATACATCAATGCTTCGGCAAATCGGGACAAATTCCATAGTCCGATATTTGGCTGATTTTCATAACGATACCGCCCACCGGTATCAATCGAACTAAAGACCGTAGCCGGATCATACCTGTCCATAAAAGCACAAGGACCATAATCAATCGTTTCTCCGGAAATCGTCATATTATCTGTATTCATGACACCATGCAAAAATCCGACCAATTGCCATTTGCAAATGAGTTCCGCCTGCTTTTTTATCACTTCTGCCAAAAACTTTTGATATCGACTGCCTTCCCCATTTTCCGGCAAATCCTTTAAGTGAGGGTAGTGACGCTCTATTGCATAATCGGCCAAGGCTTTGCTTTCTTCCTTGCCGCCCATATAGCCCAATTGAAAGGTACCGACTCGCAAATGACTGCTTGCAATTCGGGTGAGCACCGCTCCGTCCTTCCATTCATTGCGAAAGACTTTTTCTCCTGTCAGTACCACCGCCAAACTTCTGGTAGTTGGAATCCCAAGGGCATACATGGCTTCACTGATAAGGTACTCTCTGAGCATCGGTGCCAATACTGCCTTGCCATCTCCACTGCGAGAATAGACAGAATCTCCGCTGCCCTTCAAATGAAAATCATAGCGTTTGCCTTCTGCCGTCACCTTTTCTCCCAAAAGCAAGGCACGACCATCCCCTAAAATATTGAAATGTCCAAACTGGTGGCCGGCATAAGCCTGATGAATCGGCTCGGCCCCCTCCGGAAAAGTCTTGCCGGCAAAAAGCGCTGCTGCTTCTTCATGACCGATGCCCTGCAAATCCTCTCGCAATTCCAGCTCATCTGCCAGTTCCGCATTCCAAAACAATAAGCTCGGCTCCGGAAAATTGCTTGGTTTGGCATTCATATAAAAACGTTTGGGTAAGGAGCGATAGGTATTTTCTAACTTCATTTTCATTCTTTATTTTACACCCTCATCTCCGAATTTAATCCCGATTAATCTGGCATTTTTGACAATTGCCGATTCCGGATCGACCTTTTTGGTCTTTCCTGCCATATCTTTGAGTGGTGTCGCTACATAATCATTGTTGCGTACCGATACGGTCACACCGTAAATGCCTTGGTCAATCAATTTGGCTGCAAATGCGCCGATATTGGTTGAAAGTACCCTGTCATAAGGAGATGGTGAGCCGCCTCTTTGTTGGTGTCCGGGAACACAGGCTCTGGTTTCAAAACGGCTTTTCTTATTTAATTCATCCATCAGGAAATAAGCCACTGACGGATAGCCCCAAGTCTTACGATAGTTTTCAAAATCTTCTTTTTTCATCTTGGCTTCTTCGACCGTCTTAGCTCCTTCTGCCACAGCAATAATGGTAAAGTCCTTACCTTCTTTGCGTCTTTTCTCAATGGCATTGATCACCGAATCTACACTGTATGGAATTTCCGGAAGTAAAATCACATCCGCACCGCCGGCCATGCCGGCATGCAGTGTCAACCAGCCTACTTTATTGCCCATAATTTCAATAATCATCACACGGTCATGAGAATCCGCCGTGGTATGAATACGGTCAATCACTTCCGTGGCAATATCAACACCTGACTGGAATCCAAAGGTCACATCCGTACCGTAGATATCATTGTCAATCGTCTTTGGCAAACCGATAACATTCAGTCCCTCTTCGGATAAGAGATTGGCATTTTTATGAGTGCCTTTGCCGCCCAAGGTAACAAGACAATCCAGTTTCATCTTCTTATAGTTTTCCACCATGGCCTTGACTTTATCCACACCATCTTCCTCAATGACACGCATTTTCTTAAACGGTGTTCTGGCTGTTCCAAGGAAAGTTCCACCAAGTGTCAAAAGGCCGGAAAAATCTCTTGGCTTTAGCTCACGATATGTCCCTTCTATCAGTCCTTTATATCCGTTTTCAATTCCGATAATCGTGCAATCCATCAGACCATACGCTGCTTTTGCTACCCCACGGATGGTTGCGTTCAATCCCGGACAATCCCCTCCGCTGGTTAAAATACCAATTCTTTTTTTCATCTTCATTCCTCCTTATTGCTTGTTCCTCGTACCTACTGTTCCGTCTTTTCTTCTTCTTTTTTCACGCCCTCCGGCTCTTCCTGCAACAGGATGATTTCCGGTAAATACTCTTTAATCGTGGATAAAGCATACTCTCTGGTATAAATCTTATCCAAATACTGGTGATAGGTCGTCAAAATATAGTCTTCTCCATTGGATAGTTTGACATAAATATACTTATCTTTATAAGAATAGTAAATCGGCTTTACTCCGCTTGGGAGCTTGCCTGCATAGGAAAGTTCTTCCTTTATGTTATCCAGTGCATTGTCATCAATGTAAATCAGTTTCGGTTCTTCATAACTATCGGTATATAAATTGAGATTGAAACTTTCATCATGACTTTGTAATTCTGTGATATTTTTGAAATTGCTGGCGGTCGGCTGCCATTTATCTTCAATTTTGGAAAAAGTGATGGCTTGCACATCCTGCGGTTTTTCGAGGAAGGATAGCAACACAAAAGCATCTTTGCCGTCATCTTTCATATAGCGGACAAAGACTTCCTTGGTATTGAGGCTTTCCTTGATTTTATCTACAATTTCTGTCCAGACTTCCGCAGACTTCGTAAATTCACCCTCTGCCGGAAATTCTCTGTAATATCTGGCTAGATAGGTCTTATCATCTACTACCACATAGCCATCTTCTTTGATAACCGCATAATTGCTGTTATCCACTTTGTAAAGAACTGTCAGCTGATTGTCTGCCCTGTCTACACCAAAGTGAATATCCTTGCTTATGTTATCAGAAATGAGCAAATTCCATGTTTGAATTACCTCTTTGATGGTCACCGTTTTCAAGCTCTTTTTCAGGAATGGATATCCATTGTTGTAAAATTCACCACCGGAAGTATTCATCCAGGCCTTCGCCGATTGAATAATTTCTTTGCCATAACCGCTAATCGACTTTGCAATCAGCTCGCTTCTGGCTCTGAGCAACTCATTTAAGTCATACTTTGCTTTGACAAAGGAATACCTCTCCAACATTTCTTCCATTAATTTGCCATCCAAAAGCAGTAAAAAGTCTTGGAAAGAAGATTCTTTTTCAAAATAGGAATCAATCAATTGGCTTTTCAATTCTTCCCGACTGTCCGGATAGTTTTCCAAAAGCTTCAAAGTCTGCTTTTGCTTGGCTGTGCCGTGCTCATAGATAAAGCGTACTTGATTTTCTTTCCGCTGATTTAAAGCTCCTACAATTTCATCCAAATTATCTGTGGACAAACTGAATGCCAGTGCTACTTTTCCGGACTTTTCCTGCCAGCTTTTCAGCTCCCAGCCTCTTTTTAAAAAACTTTCCTCCGGCACTTCAACATGGCCCGGAAACGGTGACTGCATAAAACTCTCAATCACCTTGAAAAACCATCTTGGCAGAGGCAAACCGATACTTCCCATCGCCTTTGGAGTGACTTCATATCGCAATCTCGTCATGCCCTCTTCCGGCTTTAATTCATAGCGAATCGGAAAGAAAAAGCCGCTTCTTTTGTAGTTTACCCATGCTTTTTTCTCCACGATATCATATTCCAAATTGTAAATATCGCTTTCCTCTTCCAGAGCAATCCGCATCAATTCCGCATTGATTTCTTCGGCCGGCACCTCCAGATAAAAAGTCCCCTCTTTCACCGTAAATTGGTGGAGAGCATCCTTACTCAGAAGATAGTTGCTCAGTCCTTTGCCGCTTTGTTCCTTGACCGTAAAAGTATTAAACTGCAAAAAAGAAATGAAGAGAGCCAGAAGCAGCAAAACAGCTCCCGCCGTGCATACCAGAACAAAGCCGATTTTGCGCAGAGTAACTTCTCCCTTTTCCTCTACCGCATTTAACTCACTTTTTTCTTCCTGCAATTGTTTCTCTTTCATTTCTTCTTTCCTCTTCTTCCTCTTTTATAAACAATATCCGGTAGTTCTTGGATAAGGAATGACATCTCTGATATTGCTCATTCCCGTCACATACATCAACATTCTTTCAAAGCCCAGTCCAAAACCGGCATGACGATTGCTGCCGTACTTGCGGAGTTCCAGATAGTTCTTGTACTCTTCTTCTACCAGTCCCTTTTCCTTAATGCGGCGAAGGAGTTCTTCATAATTATCTTCCCTTTGGCTGCCGCCGATGATTTCACCCACTCCCGGCACCAACAGGTCGGTAGCTGCTACGGTCTTGCCATCTTCATTGAGTTTCATATAAAAGGCCTTGATATCTTTTGGATAATTGGTCACAAAGACCGGCTTTTTGTATACTTCTTCGGTAATATAGCGCTCGTGCTCGGTTTGCAAGTCCGCTCCCCAGTAAACAGGATATTCAAAGCGGTCTTTGACTTTTTCCAGGATTTCAATTGCTTCGGTATAAGTAATACGGGCAAAGTCATTCTTTACAATCACATCCAGTCTTTCCAGAAGTCCCTTATCAATAAAGTCATTGAAGAATTTCATTTCTTCCGGTGCATGTTCTAAGACATAATTGATGATGTATTTTACCATTTCTTCGGCTACATTCATATCATCTTCCAAATCGGCAAAGGCCATTTCCGGCTCAATCATCCAAAACTCTGCCGCATGGCGGGTGGTATTGGATTTTTCCGCACGGAAGGTCGGTCCGAAGGTATAGACATTGCGAAATGCCATCGCAAACGGCTCGACATCAATTTGACCGCTGACGGTGAGGTTGACCGGTTTTCCGAAGAAATCTTCTTTGGTGTTGACTTTTCCATTTTCCATCGGAGGATTGTCAATCGGCAGCGTAGTCACACGGAACATATCGCCTGCCCCTTCGGCATCACTGCCGGTAATAATTGGGGTATGGACATATACAAAGCCTTTTTCCATAAAGAATTTATGGATGGCAAATGCCATAATCGAGCGCACACGGTACACTGCCATAAAGGTATTGGTTCTGGCTCTTAAATGCTCCAAGGTTCTGAGGAATTCAAAGCCATGTTTTTTCTTTTGTAGCGGATAATCCGGTGTGGATTCCCCTTCCACAAAAACATGACCGGCCTGAACTTCAAATGGTTGCTTGGCTTGTGGAGTCGCCACCAAATTGCCCGTGACAATCAATGCCGCCCCGACATTTTGTTTGGTTAATTCTGTATAATTTTCTAATTTTTCTGCATCAATTACAATTTGAATGGTTTGAAAGGTGGTACCATCATTTAAAACCACAAAACCGAAATTATTGTTGGAGCGAATACTGCGTACCCAACCTCCTACAGTCACTTCCTTATCATAATATTTTTCCGGTTCTAAAAAGATGTCTTTAACTAAATCCATTTTCATGATTTTTCGCTCCTTTTTTTCTATGTATATTTGGTATAGTATATCATAAATAGCCGAAAATTACTAGAAAAATCAAAAATACGACAAAAAAACACCGATGTTTTATGCAAGCAAAAAAAATCCAGATAATAAAGATAACTCTTAATTGAAACCCTCGTATTGACACACGTATAAAAAACACGTATAATGTCTTTGTAAGGAGGTTGACATGTCGAAAACAAAACCTTACAAACATGTGGTGCGTTCTCTCAAAAAGGAGGGTTGGATTTTAGACCATACAACGGGTTCCCATGAAATATACGTGAAAGATGGGAAAATTTGTCCGGTAAAGTGTACCAAAAAAGACATTCCCTCCGGTACTCTAACCAATATTGAGAGAATAACGGGGCTAAAGTTTTAGCCCTGTACCACTTTTATGAAAGGAGGGTTCACTATGAAAACATTTTATCCATGTACCATAAAAAAAGAAGAAGGTGTCTACTATGTAAACTTTTTAGATTTTGCGGATTGCTTTACCGATGGCGATACGATGGAAGAAGCGATTCTCAATGCAAAAGATGTCCTGGAAGCAGTTGCTTTCAGTTACTTAAAGAACAATAAACCTCTGCCGGAGCCAAGTTTTCCTGAAGGGATATCGGATATGGTCTATATTGACTTATGGCTGGATTTATTGCGGGACAAAGTGAATAACCAATCCATCAAGAAAACATTAACCATACCTAAATGGTTAAATGATCTTGCAGAAGAACAGTCCGCCAACTTTTCCGCCATCTTACAGTTGGGATTAAAAGAGTATTTGGGGATTAAATAAATACAAAAGGAGCCATTGCCAAGCAACAGCTCCTTACTTTTTTCCTTTATGCGTATGTTTCCATCGGATGATTATTCCGGTCTGTATTCTTTATCCATGATAATTACCGGCTTGATGGTCTTTCCGGAATTGGAATCATTGGCGGCCTGGTTGATGTCTTCAAAATCATAGAATTCAATGATTTGGTCAAATGGGAAATTGCCCGCCTTGAAGAAATTGATCATTTGTTGGATGGTGATTTGCGGTACGGCATTGCCCATCAGCACGCCCTTAATGGTCTTGGTCGGTACTACCAATTCGCCGAAAGGCATGAACTCAATGGTGTTGGTGGTAACTGCCAGAGGTGCAAAGGTTCCGCCTTGGCCGGTGGCATCAAAGGCATCTTTAATGACCTGGGTCACACCGGTAGTATCTGCTACATAATCGGCACCGCCACCGGTGATTTCCCGAATGGCTTCCACGGCATTGACATTTTTGGCATTGATGGTATGGGTGGCTCCCAGTTTCTTGGCGGTTTCCAGACGATGGTCATGAATATCGACCGCAATAATGGTGGTGCAGCCCGCTACTTTTCCTGCCATCAAAGTAGCCAGTCCCACGGTACCGGTACCAAATACCGCAATCGAAGTGCCCGGTTCCGGTTTAAAGCCGTTCATCACCGCACCGACACCCGTCAGGAAGCCACATCCCAATGGGCCTGCCAGACGCAGGTCAATGCTATTGTCAATCTTGGTGACATTGTGCTCATCCACCACGGTTTTTTCTGCAAAGGAAGATTGTCCCAAAATAGAGCTAACCGGTGTGCCGTCTTCTTTAAATAAAATTGCTTCGCCATCTCTTCTGCGGCCTGTGACATTTAAGATATTCCAGTCATCACAGGTGGAAGGTCTGCCCTCACGACAGCTCTTGCAAGTGCCGCAATATGCATAGGAAACAACCACATGGTCACCTTCTTTGACAGTGGTCACATTGCTGCCTACTTTTTCTACAATACCGGCACCCTCATGACCAAAAACCGCCGGGAAAATATAAGGTGCTTCTCCCAAACGAAACGCTTCATCCGAATGACAAATTCCGCTGGCAACTATTTTCACCAGCACTTCATTGCTACGTGGCTCGTCAATTCGCAATTCTTCAATCACATAATCTTGATGGACATCATTCACAACCGCTGCTCTGATTTTCATACTTTTCCTCCTGTTTTGCATTTTGTATTCTATGTTTTGTATACTTTGTTCCACAATGTTAATTGTATCACATAGTTTCCGAAAAAACAACCAAATATCTTTTTCCTTTTCCGTATTATTTGGATATTTTTCTCTAGTTAATTCCCAAAGTAAGTTCTAGGTTTAAGGTCTGACTGGAACTTAGGTT
>JAUMXK010000032.1 GCA_030535295.1 Eubacteriales bacterium
TTTCTTTCTTTTCTTCCTTCTTGTTTTCTTTTTCCTTATTTTTCATCGTCTTCTCTTTTCCGGAAAAAAGCGAAACCTCCGATACTTTTGCTGACGCATTATCCAAAGTCGTTTTTTCCTCTTGGCAGGTTGGATTGCACTCTCTTTGACACTCTTGATCCATACTATTGCGATGCTTTTTCAAATATTTTTTTCTTCGTTTGCAAACACATGGCACCATTATCTTGGCCTTTTGGGTTTTCTTTGCTTTCTTGCCAAAAAGACTTTCTTCGCCCTCTTTTACAAGCTTCCGATTGATTTCTTGCTTTCTCTTTTTCTTCTTCATCGTCGCCCCCTTTCCTCGCCTTTGCTTTTCTCTCTTAAAAAGGTCTTTTCCTACTCCAACAGCCTTTCCTATTTATCTTCAGTATATCGAATGCATAAAAAAAAAGCAACAAAAAATTAGAAAATTTCTCATTGCTGATTCTTTTATCAATACATTTTATCCATCGTTGTCTGACAGCAAACAACCCTCGACATCTCCTGCTTTCTTCTTCCGACAGGTTTTATATACATGTCTTATTTTACTTATTATATAATTTATCAATCCATTTCATCAAATCTAAAGCCTGTTCCCAATTGGCATTTGATTTTTCAATATCCAAAAGCTCTCTGACAATGGAAGCCTGATATGGCATTGCAATATGATTGGGCATCTTATAATGAAACAGCTCGAATTCACCATTTTTTTCCAAAATCACACCTTCTTTGCCGAACACCGAAAAACGTAAACTTCCCTTTTCACCGATGATGACAATTTCCTCCACATCCTTATCTGACACAAAGCACCAGGAACCACATCCCAGCACCCCGTTCTCATAGCGAAAGGTGGCACTGACCGTATCATCCACATCATAATAGCCGCCCATATTGGCAACACTTCCTTCAAAAGAAGTCATCTTACCGAAATAAAACTCCAAAATATCCAGACTATGCACCGCCAAATCCCAAAACTTTCCTCCACCGGAAAATTCCTTTTGCAAACGCCAGGTAATCTCGCCCTTCTTTTCCTGCTCCGTAGCCTTGGCCCAATGAGTGATGCGTACCATACGAATAGCTCCGATTTGACCGGAATCCAGTATATTTTTGATACCGATAAACTTAGGTAATGCCCTGCGATAAAAAGCCGCATATGTCGGCAATCCCTTTTCCTTAGCCTTGGTATCAATCTCCAGTGCCTCGGCATAAGTCAAAGTCAACGGCTTTTCAATATAAACCGCCTTTCCCGCCTCCAAACACTTCATGGCAAAAGGATGATGCGTATGTGGCGGCGTAGCAATATATACAATATCAATATATTCATCCGCCAGCAAATCCTCCAAAGTATCAAATACCTTTGGTACACCATGTTGATAGGCAAATTTAATCGCCCTTTCCTTGGTGCGGTTATATACCCCCTCTAAAACCGAGTTCGGATTCTTATAGAGTCCGGGTCCACTTTTGACTTCTGTGACATTGCCGGCTCCGACCAAACCCCAACATATATTCAATCTATCCATCTATTCTCCTTTATCATTGCCTTTCCTTCGGATTTGCAATGCTTTTCGCTCTCCTGTATCTTTTTCTTACAGATTTTACAGCTAACAATATACTTATCGGCCGCTTTCTCCTATATATTAGCCGAAGATTGCAGAATAAGCAAAAAGGCCTATATTGTATGAAACTCCGTCAAATGATCTCTGTATTTCAACGGTACAAATTGCTGCTGCCTTTTTTTACTGATTCGCTCTTCAATGGCAATATGTTCAAAATAGCCCTGCCACAGCCTCTGAAAATCTTTTTCTTTGCCGGAATGATACTGGCGAATATCTTGCCACCTCACCGAAAACGGACAAATTTGCCATTCTCCCTCATAAGCAATCAACGCTTTCTTTCTCCTGCTATCATGAATCACTATTTTTTCTTGATAAAACCGTTCCGCAAAATGCCTTCCCATCAAAGGCAAAACATCATTTTCCGGCTCTATTCGGCTGTATAAATACTTTTCTCTGCCGGATAGCACTTCCTCAAAACGAACAAAACCCAAAAAACTATGTCTTTCTCTGCTGACTCTTCTTGCCAGATCATGAACTCTGGAAACCATTGTTTCCGACAAGGCATTTTCCGCTCCCCTTTCCAAACGAAAAGCAAGCTCCATAAAACGCAACAGCCAAGTATCCTTTTGCGGCTCCTTGGAATGAAAGGCATAGTACAGCCATCCGGCGACTGTTGCACCGCATTTTTCAGCAAAGGCTTTTTCTACTTTTCGGGCTTTTTCCGTATCCGTGGCAATTTCCTTGGACTCATCCAAGAAAATCCCCGGACTGTCTTCACTAACAAATACTTCAATTGCTCTTTTTTCATAATAATTGGCATAAACAACCGATAAAAATCCATGATAGCTGCCATCATATAGATATATCATATTACACCCCCAAAGTCAGCTGCTCATAAGTAGCAGGTGGAGCCAATAATACCCTTAGTTTTTCCGGTGTAGGGATATCCGCTCCCCCTAAATACTTGCCGTTGCACGTAATAAAATATCTTGCCTTTTTTAAAGAAATTCCCAGCTTTGGAATCGAATATTCCGTAATAGAAGCAAATTTTCTTTGCTTGATAATTTTGTGCGCAGAAGTCGGACCAATCCCCGGCACCCGAAGTAGCTGTGCATAGCTTGCCCGATTTACCTCCAGCGGAAAAAAATGAAGGTTGCGCAATGCCCACATCATCTTAGGGTCCGCTTCCAAGTCCAAGTTGCTGTCTGTTTCCGGTACAATCTCATTGACATCAAAATAGTAATACCGCATCAGCCAATCTGCTTGATAAATACGGTGCTCTCTAAGCATCGGAGGTGCTGTCTGAAGCGCCGGCAGATTTTCACCGCTATTGATCGGCACATAGGCGGAATAATAGACTCTTTTCATATCATAATTTTGATATAAAAAACTGCTTCTACTTAAAATCTGCCTGTCACTTTCTTTGGTCGCCCCGATAATCATTTGCGTAGATTGTCCTGCCGGCACGAAATCTGGCGCAGAATGATACTTTGCTTTATCCTCCTTGATTTGCAATCTTTTCTGCTTGATTTGCTCCATCGGCAAATACAGTTTCTCGATTTTTTTCTGCGGTGCTAAAAGTCGCAATCCCTCTTCTGTCGCCAATTCAATATTGACGCTCATTCTGTCCGCCAACATACCTGCTGCATGAATCAACTTCTCGTCTGCTCCGGGAATGGCTTTGACATGGATATAGCCACCAAAGTTTTCCCGCTCTCTGAGTAAAGTCAATACCTGCACAATCCTTTCCATAGTGGCATTGGCATTTTTTTCAATGGCAGAGCTTAAAAATAAGCCTTCAATATAATTGCGCCGGTAAAACTCCATAGTCAAACTGACCACTTCCTCCGGTGTAAAGCTGGCCCTGGCAATATCATTGGTTGCTCTGTTGATGCAATACGCACAATCATAGATGCAGTGATTGGTCATCAAAATTTTCAGCAAAGAAACACATCTGCCGTCCGCACTCCAAGTATGGCAAATTCCGGCATGGGCTGCACTCCCCAAAGCTTTTGTCCCACTACGACTGCTCCCTGAAGAAGAGCATGAAACATCATATTTTGCTGCATCTGCCAAAATGGTAAGTTTTTGATAAATCTCCTGTTTCATTCTTCACCTTCTTTTTCGATTCTCTCGTTGTTCCTTAGTATATCATATTTCCCGGCAAAAAGCAAACGTATGTTCGCATTTGGTTTTTCAGAATATGTAATATTGTGCTCCTCTTCGTTTCCCTTTATCTACAGAAAAAGCCTGCAAATCTCTTATTATAGGAATTTACAGGCTTTTTACAATTTTAAGTTTTCAAATTTCTAACTCATAGATTTTAGTAGCTCATTCATTTCCATCAACTTTCTCTTCAGGCTTATCCCTTTATTCGCACAATATGTTTCTAGCCACTTTCTTTCTTCTTCTTTAAACGGTTCCCTACAAAACCGACAAACAAACTTCTTTAAATGTGAATTAAAAGACCACTGCAAACCGGAGGTATCGTTAATATAATCGAAAATTCTCAAGGTATCCATTGCCGATTCTTTATTTCCCAAAAATCGTAAAATCAATATTTCCACAAATGTAAACGGTATTATCTCATGATCTACAAAACTCAACAACGAAGTATACGGACCTCCGGCCTTTATGTCATCCGTAATCAAAGAATGTACCCCCAGTGTTTGAGCAAGTGATATCGCATAAACCTCACCCAAATCTTTTGGACTATACAAATTTCGATTATCCTTTACATTCCCTTCAAAAATTTTGAATACACCCTGCTCTTTTAACAACTCATCTGTATAAAGCTTTATTTTCCCTTTAAAAATATCTTCATCCAAAAGATTTAGAATAGAAGAATCGGCATGATTTTCCAACTCTATTTCTCGTATCTTCTGATAAACAACAATTTCATCAAAAAAGCCAAATAAGATATCCTGTTTATTCGCCCTGTATAAATGAATGATTACATTGGTATCTAAGGAAGCTTTCAATTATCCAGCCCCCCTATCAAATCATCCAGACTCTCCTCTTCAAGCCCCAAATCACTCTTGTCTACCAATCGATCTTGGATATCTTCTACCGAAAGCCTTAAATAATTCAAGGCTCTCTCTAATGTTTCAAGAGGAATCGCATTTTGATTGTAATTATAAATAACATAATTAATGTATTCTACCGGTACTCTGATTTTATGACTGGCTTCGTTTAATTTGATATCTCCCTCAACGATTCCCAACAGCCTTTTTACCCGAAACTCATTTTTTTCATTATCCAGTCGTATTTTTTCTTCTTTCGTAATTTTCCCCAGATTTTCCAAACGATTAAGAGCCATTTCAAAACTTACCTTAAACTCGCTCATTATTCGTGCAATATCCAATGCTGAAATTTGTTTCTCATTGTCTATTTCTATATCAAAAAAATTGTCCACCTCACTTTTAGGCATGAGTAAACAGGCCGCAAAATAATTGGCTTCTTCTTCTTTGCTATCTTCCTGTATTGCCGAATGGGTAACAGAAATGGTTTGATTATTATCAAAAAACGAATTACAATGCCCGAAATGTAAAAGAACATGTCCGATTTCATGAGCCAAAGTAAATATTTCCCTGGAAAGACGAATGCTGGAATTGGTGAAAATAATAATGTCATTATCCCTTTGTGTAGCAAAACCTAATTCCGTGTCACTTTCGAGAGGATAACGAATTAGCTTATAGCCACTTCTTTCACACTCCTCAAACAAATCCAAAATTCCATATTTCCCCTGTTTACATTTTTTTCTAAATTCTTCTGCTTCTTTTTTGATTTCTCTTTCTCTAAACATTCGCATAATGTCACCTCTACAATACTTTCATTTTGTTGATGCCCTGCTATAACTTTTGGTTAATCTTCTCGTACAAATGCTTATTTGCATAAAATAAATCTAATAATTCCAGTACCTGCCGGGAACCACTGCCATCTTCAAATGATCTATAGTTTAATACTTGAGGTGCTTCTAATACCTTTGTTATATCATTGATTGTCACATCAAAAATATCGGATAATTGTTTCAAAGTTTCTAATGTTATATTTGCCATACCCTTCTCAATCCGAGCGTACTTCTGCCTGCTCATATTGAGCTTGCTTGCCATATCTTCCTGCTTCAAACCACATGCGTTCCTAAGCTCCTTGATTCTTTCTCCTAACAATACATTCATTCTTCATTACCTCCTCTACCTAAAGTATAGTTCCCATGCCTACATTTGTCAATGATATGTTATTATTTTATAACATTATTATTTCACAATGTTATAAAATAATAATTTCATTTCTTATTTTCTTCCGTCGAAAACAAAATTCCTTCCCTTTTCTCTCATATTCTTGCTGGTTTTTTCCGATAGGATATGGTATACTTAATAACCGTGCGAAGAAATCCTATGAATTTCGTGATGGGCTGGAAATCATTTCCGGCTTGTTTACGAAATATTTGAAAATCGTAAGATAATATAAAAATCCATATCCAACAACAAAGAAAGGAAACCTATGTTCAAATCATTTTTTCAGCAGCCACATCTTCAAGGCAAAGAGCTTTGGATTAGTTTGGCTTTATATATTACAGGTATGATTGCCATCGGTATGGGGGCCGTGTTGACGGTAAACTCTCATGCAGGCGCCGGCGGATACGATGCTCTGACCTTTGTCTTGAGCGATAGATGGAATATGCCGGTTTCCTACTCCATTTACTTGATTGCGGTGATTTCCGTTTTGCTGGCGGCCGTCATTCGAAGGAAATTTCCCCGTGTCACCACCTTTATTACCGCTTTTTTACTGGGAGGCGCTGTCGATTTTTTCCGTGTTTCCCTTGCACCGATTCAAGGCAAAGATATTTTCTCCACTTTGGCCATTTTGGCTTTGGGCCTTTTGCTGATTGGCTTTGGCGTTGCATCCTATTTACTCTCCAAGTTTCCGGCCAATCCGATTGACGACTTTGTTCTTGCCATTCATGAAAAAAATATCCCCTTGCAATATGCCAAGCTTGCCTTTGATATTCCCTGTTTTGTCTTAGCCTATCTGCTGGGCGGTAAAATCGGCTGGGGCAGTATCGTCATTACCTTGGTACTCGGCCCGATTATACAGCTTTGGAGCGGATTACTAAGCAAAATATTAAGTCAATATGCGATGGCTCGCAATTAAAAAGAAAACCCAAGCTCTACTCCTTAGATGCTTGGGTTTTCTATATCCTTTTTTCATAAGAAAAGAGAGCAAACCTGCTCTCTTTCCCCTTGCGGTCGCATTCATTTTCCTTGCGTGCTTCAAATTTGATTTTTTCTGGCTACTTTCCACCGCCAGACCAAATGCTTCGCATTTGCCGCACTTCGTGCTCTCCGTCTGACGGTGAAGCGCCGGAAAATGTAAATGTCTGCTTCGCAGCCGCTTCCATTTTCCTTACGCACTTCAAATTATTTCTTTTTCTTTAATAATAAACCGATTGCAGAGATTGCCAAACCGAAGAGATGCATGGCTCCTGCAGGAACACCGTCTGTCTTTGGAAGCTCCGTCTTACCTTGTGGAACCGGATTTTCCGGTAAGGTGGTTTCCGGTACGCTTGGTACTCTTGGAGTTTCCGGAGTAGTCGGTACATTTGGCTTATTTGGATCTCCTTGTGGCACCGGATTTTCCGGTACATTATCACTCGGAGGAGTGGTTGGTTGTTCCGGTGTCTTTGGCTCGTCCTTCGTTTCAGGAGTTGACGGCTCATCCGGTACATTTGTTTCCGGAACATAAGGAGGGAGTGGTGGCAAGTAGGTATTGGTCACTACAAAACCATTATCTCTGTCACCCTTGATATCGGTGGAGAAGTTTGGCACTTCCTCTTCCGTTACCTTATACTCGATTTCTTTTCCGGTTTCTTGATGGTATTGGAATAAATCATTGAAAGTATGTTTCCAGCCATTTGCTTGATTCAATTCCACGGTTTGCTCCACTTTGCCGTCTGCCAGTAAGTTTACTTTGACAGAAGCCACGCTGGAGTTCACCCATTTCTTTTCTACATTGACATTCAATTTGGAAATGTTGGTATTCTTCACCAAAAAGCCCTTTTTCACATCATTTGCATCAACCGCTGTTACCTCTACCTTGTGGTTTGCAGGTACCAATTTCTCTTGAACGGTGTAAACAATCTTCTCACCGCTTGTTTGGTCATAGACAAACAAATCGGTAAACTTGTCCGTCCACTTATTTCCTGCATTCAAAGTCAATTCTTGGCCTGCTACCACCACATTGTCGGCAACCAGTTGAATCACTACTTCACTGCCTTCCGGTCCTACCCATTTCTTTTCCACCGGAATTTCCAGCTTTTCGATATTCTTATTGGTCACAATATAACCATCTTTAAAATCTTTGCCGTTTTTGTAGGTCAAAAGCACTTCGTGTTTAGTCGGACGATTGATTTCGTTTACGGTGTACTTGATCGTTTTTCCGGTATTTGCATCAAAGACACGAAGTCCGGTAAAAGTATCCGTCCAGTTATTTCCGTCATTTAAAGTAAGAATCTTACCTGCTACGGGTGCATTATCTGCCAACAATTGGATTTCTACGGCACCTTGTTTTGGTCCGATCCATTTCTTTTCAACCGGAAGATTGAAAGTGGCATCATTGACGTTGGTAATGACCACATTGTTGTCTGTTTTTTCAATCGGCTTTTGAGTATAGCCTGCCGGCAATTCTTCTTCGAAAGAGTATGTAATCAACTTGCCATTATCATCATACTTCGGCAGATTGGTAATGGTCGCTTTCCAATTGAAAGCTGCATCTGCATTCGGTGCTAAAAATAATTTATGCGAATCATCATCACTTCTTTTCCCATTGATAGTTAAGTAAATGGTAAGTTCATCCTTGCCATCTCCAAGCCATTTCTTGGTAATAGAAGCATCTACTTTTTCTGTATTTTTATTTTTTACTACGAAAGTATTCGTTGCGCTTTCAAAGGTAGTATCACCGACCTTTTCGGCATTGACAGGTATGGTCGTTTCTTCTACACTGTAGTCAATCTTTTCCGTTCCCTCAAACTCAGGTACTTCATCAAAGCTAGCAATCAATGTACCTGCAGAAAGAGTGCGCGTTTGCAGCGGAGCATTCTTATCTTTTCCGTACAAGGAAACCGTCACATCTCCGGTTGCAGGTCCGACCCAGTCCTTTCTTACTTTGAAAGTGACTGTCTTTGGTGCATTATAGGTATTACGGAAAGTATGAACATTTCCCTCGGAAGTAAGCTCGGAAGTATAGTTTTGCATCTCTACTTCTTCTACGGTATACTTCGGTTGTTGATTTTGAACTTTCAATCTGGTAAAGGTATAATCCCAACCGCTTACCTCTATCTCATTTTCGGTTGACGGTTTCGGATTTTCGACACCCAGTTTAACTTGCTTAAATGGAACTCCGTCCTTTAAAAGCCTTATTGTAACCGGTACTTGCTTATCTACCGTCGCATTCCATGTCTTTTTGACGGTCACGGAAGTAAGAACTACTCCGTCCGCTTCTCCGCTTGCGGATAAGTCAAGAGCACTTGTAGGTTTTCCTTTAATTTCCCCACCGTCATAACGCATATCTGCGGAATTATTAAATCTGCCGCCATAAGGCTGTTTGGTAGGAAGTATGAAATATCCACCGATAACCTTTTTCATCTCCTGCTTTGTCACCGGATCTTCAAAATACAGTTCAATGGTTTTGTCATATTGCGTTTGGCTAATATTGCCATCGTCTAATGCTATATTTAAATACTTCAAAAAGTCGGACTTATAGCTTGACAATATTTGATCATAGCGAGCCGCACCGTCTACTGTCAAATCTCCGATGTAAATAAGAACTCCGTCCGTATCACCTGCAACGGCGGGGTTCGCTCTATATACAAAAGCGGTAAACGGCTCAATATCTGTCAACGCTTCTACTTTTTCCTTAAACGTCTTATAGTCTGCAACAGTCTCCTCCAATGCACGAACATTTATCACTTTTGGCGGTCCGTAAAATGCACTGTCACTTAATTTTCCATCTTCTGTAGCTACATAAGCTGTAGGATATAAGCGAATTCCGTTTTCAATTACGGTCATCTCCGTGCTGGCAAGGCGATCTTCCAACCACACATTCTTTTTTTCTTCAAAGCTTCGGTTGTTCAGATAATTAATCTGGTCTTTACGGTTGAAGGTGAGTGCCCAATCAATACCGCCGCTACCTCTGTTTGAGCCGGATTTGCTGAAATTAGATCCATGGACATATGGGTTGCCGCCCATTTTGTTATTTGTTTTTTCTCCTTCTTTTACTACCAAGTTGTCGATTGTCACCTTGGAGTTGGCCGGATTGGTCTCAATTACCAAATTCTTTTGTGCCGTCAAGGTAATTTTCAGCTTACCGTTATTAATCTCCGGTGATTCCACCGCCTTCTCATTCAAAACGACCCTCAAGATGCTCTTTGCAACATCCACTGTAAAATAACCTAGCGCCCCTGTTTCGTTTGTAACAGGAATTTTATCTCCCGATGAAGCAACCGCCTTCAACAAGGAAACTCCCGGAAGCTGTACTTCAAAGTAATCTCCACTGTTGATTCCTTCCGTATCCGCCACATTCCATGTATAGGATATGGTAATTTTCTCATTGTTGTTTAATTTTGTCGGATTATTGACCAATCTTCCCTCTGCGTCTAAAAGAGACCTCAACTCTACCCCTGCACTGTTCAATAAGACTATTTGGGGATCATTGATTGTCACCTTCTCGGTTATGTCTTTCCCGTCTGTTGCAAATACTGCACTGTTAGGAATCAAAAAACTAATCAGCATCATAATACTTAAGCTTAAGCTAATTATCTTCTTCAATTCTCTACCTCCTTTTTATTTTTTATTTTTCTCATTTGTTTGCCGGCGTATTATAACACAGTCTATATTTATACACCATATACTTATAGTAAGTAATTTAGACTATTCACTAAAACCAAATAGTTCTATAGGCTTATTTTTTATCTTTTATTTACATTTAAATAAATTGATTTAACACAATGGTATTCATTCTTGCACTCCTACCTTAAACACAATCTTTTTCCAATTCCATTCTAAAAGCAGTAAATCCCCCATCCAACCAAAATAATATATATAAAAAGAGCGGCTTTCGCCGCTCTTTTTATATTCCGCTATGTTTTACTTCTTTTTCTTCAAAATGTAGCCAATCACCGACACTGCAAATCCAAGGAATTGAGCCGCTCCGGCAGGTGTTCCACCGGTCTTTGGAAGCTCGGTTTTGCCTTCCGGAATTGGATTTTCCGGTAAAGTCGTTTCCGGTGGTGTAGTTGGTTGCGGTTTCTCTTCCGGCTTGGTTTCCGGCTTATCCTGAGGCTTTCCTTCCGGAATCGGATTTTCCGGTAATTGGTTCGTCGGTGGAACCGGCGGTTTCGGATTATCGGTATTGGAACCTGTATCGCCATCTTCGTCATCATCATCCTCATCTCCACCCGGAATATATGGTTGCAGCGGCTCTAAGTAAGTATTGGTGATGACAAATCCTTTCGCAATATCTCCCACTATAGAAGTGGAGAAGTTCGGCACCGGTTTTTCCGTTACGTAATAGTTAAACTCTGCTCCCGTCACCTGATTGTACTGATAAAGACCTTTGAAAATGTGTTTCCATTGATTGCCTTCATTGAGTTCCGCCTCATCAACGACATTATTTCCTTCCATAAGATATACAGTCACAGAAGAAACACTGGAATTAACCCATTTCTTAGTAACAAGAATATCAATTTTTCCTGTGTTTTTATTAGTGATAAGATAACCTTCATCTATATTTTGACCATTTTTGAAAGACAAAAGCACTTCATGATTGTTCGGTGGATTGATTTCCTCTACGGTATAATTGATACGAGCACCTGTATTTTCGTCAAATACCCGTAAGTTTTCAAATGCATCTTTCCAACCATTCGCATCACTTAATGTCTTGACCACACCGGGAACTTGTACGCCTTCTGCCAGCAATGCAATATGGACAGGCTCTCCCTTCGGTCCAATCCATTTCTTTTCAATCGGAAGATTAAAGACGGCATCATTAACATTCGTAATGAGTACATCATTATCTTTTTGCTCCAGTTTCTTTTGACTGAATCCGTTTTCCAAGACCTCTTCGAAAGAGTAGATAATCAGATTGCCGCTATCATCATATTTTGGAAGATTGGTAATCGTAGCTTTCCAACTCAAACTCGGATCGGAATTCGGTTTCAACTCAATTTTATGTTCCGGTGCATCACTCTTTACCCCATTGATTGTTAGATATACAATCAACTTATCCGCTCCGTCACCAAGCCATTTCTTGGTAATCGTAGCATCGACTTTCTCGATATTTTTATTTTTTACCAAGAAGTGTTTCTTGACAGCATCCAATGTAATGCTTACTTTTTCCGCATTCGCAGGCACTACCGTTTCTTCCAGCGTATAATCAATCTTGTTACCGGCGGTATTTTGCTCCGGTACTGCTGCAAAAGTTCCTGTCAAAGCGGTTGGTGTAAGAGTGAGTGTTTGCAAAGCATTATTTTTATCTTCTCCGTACAAAGATACCTCAACATCTCCCGTGGCAGGCCCTGTCCATTCTTTTTGCACGGTAAAAGTAATCATCGGCGGTGCTTTGTATTTATTGGTAATAACTACTTTGTTGCTATTGGCCGCCTTGGCAATTCTATCTGCCGGTTCATAGGTGACATCATAGCCCGGGATATTCACTTCTTCTACTGAATAGACATAGTCCCGACCGCTCGCATCTTTTTCCGGCAGCTTGGCAAAAATGTATATCCAGTCTTTGACTTCATTCTCATTCTGAGGATTTGGTTCACCCAAGGTTACCGCTTTATATATATTGCCGTCTTGCAACAATCTGACGCTAATCGGCCCGGACACGACTCCTTCCCATTTTTTCTCTACAATCACAGCCGTGGTATCGGTATACCCTGCTCCTGCCGAGAATTTGGCATACTTTGCCAAAATAGAAATCGGATTGGACTCTCCGCCATCCCATTTCGTTTTTACAATATTGGCAAATTTTCCGTCATTTTTCGGTAGAGTATGGAAAAAGACCCGAAATCCGACTACCTTTTTCATAGGCGTGCTGTTGTCTCCATCCAGCCCATACAGCTGTTTGGTGTAATTATATTGCTCCTCTGTGATACGAGCAGGGCTTCCGTCGGTCGGATTTTTCAACTTGTCCAAAACACCAATTAATGTCGTATCCAGATTCGGGTTGAAGTCATCATAGGTAGGAGCATCCTGCTCATTGATATTGCCAAAGCAAATCAAGAGACCGTCTTTATCCGTATCTGTTTTGGCTTGATACAAATACACGGTAATCACTCCCGATTCTACAGGCAATGCCTGCACTCTGGCCTTGAACTTGGCAAAGTTTTCATCGGTCGGTAAAGATTTTACCAGCCTTACCTTATCAGAAGAACCTGCTCTATAATTTGGTGAATAAAAAGTATAATTCGAGAGTTTTCCTGCCGGCGTAGCCAAATTTTGGTCCACATAAATGTAAATATTGTCCTCCAAAATCTTTAAGGCCGAATCGGACATCTCGTCTTCCATCCACAAATTATTTCGAGTTTCCAAGGTTCCGTTTTCCAGATATCCTTTTATTTGATCTTGATTGACATACACTGTCCAGCCCAAGCGCAATTCCGTACCGCCACCGGTCAAGTTTGCATTGTATTCTGCACCTCTCTTGTCCAGTAGTGGCCTTACTCCTTGTTCTCCCGTTCCGAGAGGATCGACACTTCCTTCTCTTTTGGTAATGACAATCGCATCTTCTCCTGCTCCGGCATTTGGATTATAGGTTACATTCAAATGCGTGGTCGCTTGAAACTTCAGCTTAAAAAATCCATTGGTAATGTCTTGTTTACCGATTGCCAAAGCATTAAACTTGGCTTTGATATAGCCATTGCCTGTATCCACCACAGCCGTTCCCAATATTTCGGATTCTCCGGGATTGTCTGCTTTGGGGACCACAATCGGCGTTTCTTCATTCGGATTGAAACCCGACGGCTTTAGATGAGTTAAATCCGGCAAATCCACCAAAAAGAAATCTCCATCCTGGATACCGCTATTGACCATATTGGGTACCGACCATTTATAGACAATTTCAATCATTTGTCCATTGGATGGTTTGAGCTGGTCGTCTACTACCACTCCATCCTGTATAATATATTTGTCAATGTATTGATTGGTTGCACTATCCCATTTTGCGTTTTTCAAAATAACATCCGGCGGACTTTGTACCACCTTTCCCGTCACATCTGTCTCTCCCGCTGCCAGCACAACTGTGCCCGGTACAAAAAAACTAATCAGCATCATAAATATCAACAGTATACTCATTATTTTTTTCATACACATCCTCCTTTCCTTTGCATTGAATTGGTTGGCAAAAGCATCCAAAAACACTTCTGCGATTCACCGAAAAACATTTTTGCATTTTCAGCCGACACAAAAAGATTGAGCACTATGGCATAAGCAAATTATGCTGTTTTCGGTTATGTTAGCACTCATTTGGATTCCCTCGCACAAACTAGACGCAGAAGGACATCTGCACTCATGCTTTATTCGCAAACAGTATAACACAATCAATTATACAAATCTATGCACCGAATGAGGACAATTAGACCTGTTTTCAGTTTAATATTGGTAATAACGTCCTTCTTTTAAATTTTATTTTACATTTAAATAAATTTACTTTATTTTCTATTTTAATTATTTTTTTCTCTCATTTTTATTCATTATTTGTTTATCTTTTTATTTTTTGAAAGAAATTTACTAAATATTTTTATAAACCCCTACAAAAAATACATACAAAAAATCTCGTCCGTTTTGTCGAACGAGATTTCTTATATTTAATGTTTCCTTCTTTGTATTTGCTTCTTTTTTGTGTTTACTTTTTTTTATGTTTATTTCTTTTTTCTAGTGAAGAAGCCAAGGGCAAAAAGAAAACTACCCAACCATAGGAGATTGCCGGTACCTACTCCACCTGTTTTCGGTAATTCACTATTCCCGAAAGGAAATGGATTTTCCGGCAATGGCTCTTTCGGTCCACCATCTTCAGGAGTGCCTTTTGGCGGTATTGGTCGATTGGAATCACCGTATGGTGTACTGCCATCCTCCAACTCATCCGCCGGAATATAGGGTTTTTCCGGATTATTCGGTGTCGGAATATAAGGTGTGAGAGGTATCGAAGGTTTCTCCGGTACAATCGGAGTCGCCGGCACCAATGGAATCATAGGTATTGTCTCCTTTGGCGGTTCCGGCTTTTTCGGTTCTTCCTTAGGCTGATCCTCATTCGGAATATATGGTACCAGCGGAATCATCGGAATCGAAGGTTTTTTATTGACCGCATGCAGGCTTGTCGCTAAGCTGCCGTCGACAAGAACCTCTACTCCGACCACTCCCTGCTTTTTCCGTACCACAATGCGGTGAGCGGTATCGTCCAACACATATCCTTCCGGTGCTTTGGTTTCCTTTAGGCGATATTCTCCCTCTTTTAACTGTGTAAAACGAATGTAACCATTGACATCACTTGTTTTTACCACTTTTTCTCCGGTTGACAGTCTTTCCAAAGTAAATTCCGCATCTTTCAAAGGCAATTTTTCTTTGCTGTTATCCGTCTTAAACAAGTCCAACCACGCATTCTTCTGATACTCCACTTTGATGTCATAGTCAAGCACACTGTATTTGGCAGTCTTTTTGGAAACATTTTGATTTTCTACCACCAGTGCTACATTATTACTCAAATCCGTTCCTGCCAGAACAATATCATTCCGGATGACCGTAGTGTAATCTAGCCGGTATCTCTTGTCTTTCCTTGGTAAGTCCACTGTCATTATCGCTTGTGCCTCATCATAATGAACATTCTTGCCAAACTCCAGCAAAATCACTTCCGCTTCCGTATCTTCTTCATCCTCATACTCCTGCAGCGTAATATATGCCGGGCGCTTACTGTCACCAATGGTATCGGTCTTTAGAGTCATACCGGCTCCCAATCTGTCCTGCAACTTGATGGCCGGGTAATCGGTCACCACCTGATAGGTATTGGCAAAGACCTCCCAGCGAATGGTGCCATCTCTATCTGCCAGCTCCTGTGGCTGGAGTGCCTTTTTCTCCAAAGGATTGATCTTGATATTGACATCTCGGTACCATTCAAGCATAGCTGCCGATGTATTGTCAATCCCCGGAATCGTCGTATCATTTTGGTAATATAGTCTGACCATATTGGAAACCTTACCTTCTGCACCATTTTTTAAATATTCCGGTAGTTTTACCGGACTAATCCTGGCGGCTACCACAATACTATAGGCTTCCGATAAACCCTTGGTAAATCGAAATGTGATTATCCCCGTTTGATTGGAAGTCACCTCAATCCCAAGCTGCTCCATTTCTTGAGGACTTAGTTTTTCGCCAACTGCGTCCACTCTTTGAATGGTTTCCTTCGTCCAGCTGCTGGATGATTCTATTTTCATTGTGGCTTTGGCTCTATAAATCAGAAAATCATCCTGATCTGTCACCTTATCCAAAAAAAGTGCCTCCGGTAAACGGTCCTGTAAGGTGATATTCCCAAGAGCGGTCTTTAAATTCGGATGCGCATTGGCATTAATATCAATTCGAAAGAGAATCTTACCCAGTTTACTGTGGTAACCCTTAAAATCTGTGGGGGCGGCAATTTGATTGACCAAATCTACTTGTGGATTTGCCTGAATTTTGGCAATGTTTTCCGGCACGATCAATTCCTTTTTCATAATCAGGGAATCATAGCGTGTCGAAGATTCGGAAGCCATTAATTTCTGTGAACCATCAAAGATCATAGCTATATTGCCATAATACTCATCCACATTTCTGGAAATGTTATCCTTTGCCATCGGATTGCTGACCAAAGTATAATTCCACTCGATGTCCCGATTGCCGCTTACCTCCACCAAATCTGCAATATGGATATCCTCATAAGTAATGGGATAGGTTTTTAAGTTTAAAGAAGCATCCAAATTTCGGACACTATGGTATTTCAAATAGTATAGGGTGGTCGGCAGCAAATCCTTCATTTGAATGCCCTGCGGCAAACCTTTGATTTTGCCCTCCTGCATCATATGCTCCAATTTAATATCACTTTTAAAGACAAAGAGGTCATAGACCTTCGGCTCTGATAGGCTCTGAAGAAATTCTTTTTTTACATTGAAATTCCATTCTATATAGGGACTTGCCGAATAGCTTTTGCTTGCCCTTTTGGTAAACACATTTTTATTGCCGATGAGCAGGTGATGCGTATCCGAAAAAGCCACTCCATTGCCAAATTTTACGGTTGCCGTATTGGCAAAGACCTTGGCGATTTGTCCTTTTAAATCAAAACTTGTGGTAATCAATAGGCGATGGCGCTGATGGATATTGCCAAGTACAAACTCACCTCCTGTAGGATAATTTGTAATCGCCCCTCCAACATTTTGGTATTCCCAACTTTCTTCACCATTGACCATTCTCGGCTGGCCGACTTGCCATTGAGCACTTACGAATTGAATATCCTCTCCCAATAAGTCCACAATACTGACATTTTCCAAGGCCAGCGCATCCTGATTGATGGTGATGGCCCAAGTGGCCATCTGCACTCCGGCTGCTTCAAATTCCTGAATGGATGATTTTTCAATATAGTCATGCTTTTCTATCAGGACAATTTCACTTTGGTCTTTCAAATAAACTTCCTCTCCGGAAGGCCGGTACAGACGAAATTCATTTTTCTTGCCCTCAATGCTTTCCAGATAAAACTCCAAATCAGTCAGCTTTGTTACAATTTTAAACTCAAATTCTTCCTGTGAGCCTGCCGGAAAAGTATAGCGAAATCTTCCTCCATTACCTGCTGAATCATCCCAGTTCAGCTCCGTTTCCTGTACCTGTCCCATGTTCCGACGAATCCTCACTAATTTACCATGAGTCGCATTCGGCATATGGCTGAAATCTTCTTCCAAAACATAACCGGCCAAATCCAAATTGACTCCGTCCTTGCTTTTTCGTGCAAGGTGAATCGTCCAATGGATTTCCTTGCTTTCTTTGACCAGTTGGCCCGTCTTACTTGCCTGAAACCTTTCCTGCTCTTCGATTTGAATTTTCTTGCCGAAAAGTGTAATATAGCGTTGGTTATTCTCTTCTACCACTTGGTCGGTATCAATTTTCAAGCCCAGAACATGTTGCAGAACTACACTATGAAGGGTTCCGTCAAAGACATGACTGTCACCGTCAAATGTCAGCTCCGCATAAACCTTTTCTCCTTCTTTAATCAGTTTCGCCGTTCCCACCTTCAATCTGTTAGTGGTATTGCCGTCGGATAACTCGACCGCAGCTCCGTACATTTCCGTATTGTAACTGTCGGGAATGATTACATTTTCACTAATTTCAATTTTGGCTACATTGCCCGCTTGAACATATAAACTCGGATCCGGATGATTGCCATTATTGTCTCCCGCTACCGGTACGCTAATCTTTAAATTGACCGAAAATTCTTTTGTCAAATCAATTTGACCATCCTCAGGCACAGCATTTCCATCCATAATCAAAGTTTTTTCCACTCTCAATAAGTCGCTGACATCTCGTTTCTGCGTTTGGCCTTCTGCTGATATCTTTTCATAAGAAAAACTCAGCAATATAATTAACGCCAAGCCCATGCTTATTATTTTTCTCATTTTTCCCTTCGAGATTTTACCGGCAAATCCCTTTGCCTTCCCTCTTCCTCCATTTATGTCGTATTGCTTGTTTTCTGTCTTTAATAATATCGGCACAAATCCAAAATATTGAAACCTCTTTCTCTGTATACACGAATTTTGAACTTTTGTGCATTTCCCAACCGGATTTACCCAAAAAGCCCCCTTAAGCTTAGCCTAAGGGGGCTTTCCGGATATTTTCCACCGCCAGACCAAATGCTCCGCATTTGCCGCACTTCGTGCTCTCCGTCTGACGGTGAAGCGCCGGAAAATGTAAATGTCTGCTTCGCAGCCGCTTCCATTTTCCTTGTGCGCTTCAAATTTGATTTTTTCCGGATATTTTCCACCGCCAGACCAAATGCTCCGCATTTGCCGCACTTCGTGCTCTCCGTCTGACGGTGAAGCGCCGGAAAATGAATATGCCCGCTTTGCGGTCGCATTCATTTTCCTTGCGCGCTTCAAATTTATTTCTTTTTCTTTAGTAACAAACCGATTGCTGCCATTGCAAGTCCAAAGATATGCATAGCTCCTGCAGGGATACCATCTGTCTTCGGAAGTTCTGTCTTTCCTTCCGGAATCGGCTCAGTCGGTATCTCTTCTTCCGGAACATTCGGTACCGGCGGAGTTGGCGGAGTCGGCTTATTTGGCTCACCTTCCGGTGTCGGTTCATTTGGAACGTCTTCCGTTGGTGGTGTCGGCTCTTTTGGTGTAGGTTCATCCGATGGCGTCGGCTTATCCGGTGTATCTCCTCCCGGTGGATTATATGGCTCCAGTGGCGGGATATAAGTATTGGTTACTGTAAATCCTGCTGCCTTATCTCCTTTAATCTCTGTCTTGAAGTTCGGAACAACATCTTCTGTCAAGGTATAGATAATTTCTGCACCGCTTGCTTTATCAAACTTCGGAAGGCCCGTAAAACTACGTTTCCAGCCATCCTTTTCATTCAGTTTGAGAGTTCCTACTTCGGTACTGCCGTTCCACAATCTCACGGTTACCTCTGCGATAGAAGAATTAACCCATTTCTTTTCTACCGGAATATCAATGGTTTCCTGACTGATATTCTTGAAAGTGTTATTCGCCTGCTCTACCAAGGTATAGCCATCCGGCTTGATTTCCTCTACGGTGTACTGAATTTCCTTACCGTTTGTTTCATCGTACTTTGGCAGATTTTTAAACTCACCGTACCAAGTAACTTCATTCAAGTTGGCATCGGTGTCGGTACCACCGCTGACATTATTTGCTGTCAATGTCAATACCATATCTGTACCGTTTTCTTGAACATAACTTGTACCTGCCTTAATCTTAAAGCTGATACTTGCCGGAACTTTTCCAACCCAAATTTTGGTTACCGGTATATTGATTTTTTCCGTATTGTAGTTTTTGATTACATTTCCGTCAACAGTTACTTTGTAGCCTGCTGCCATTCCATTTTGGACAGGAACTCCGTCAATGGCGATTTCCCTTACTTCATAGACATACGCTACACCGCTTCCGTTGTATTCATCCAAATCGTTAAAGGTATGACTCCATACGGCATTGTTGCTGTTTGCACCTGTTAGAGTTGCTTTTTGTACTGCTGTGGTTTCTCCTTGACGGAAAACGCCTACCTCGATGTTCTTTGCCGTCACAGCACCCAACCATTGCTTGGTCACGGAAATGCTAATCTTACCTTTAATGGTGTTGTTTAATACTACATTGCCCACGCCGGTCACTTGTCCATCTGCCGGAGCAAGCTCAGAGATAAGCACATGATTTTGGTTATCAAGACCTTCTACACTTAAGTTGAAGTTGTCCGGTTTTGTTTCTGTCAAAGTATACACAATTTGACTACCGTTCGCTTTGTAGCGTGGCAGATTGCTAAAGGTATGACTCCATGCTTCCGGTGTCGAATTCTTGGTCAAAGTTACACTTTGATGATATCCGGCATCACTGGTTAAAGTAACCGCCAAGCTATCCGGAATCTTATCAGTCGGAGCAAACCATTTCTTGGTTACCTTGATTCTGATTTCTTCCTTATTGGTATTGGTAATGACAAAGCCCGCTGTTTGATTGCCGCTGTAGCTGACATTATAACGAGTCTTATCTACACCGGTTTCTTCCACACTGTAGGTGAATGGTTGACCCTTACTGTCAAATTCCGGTAAGTCCATAAATTCATGTTTCCAACCTGTATTTGCATTCAGTAATACCGGAGCTCCTACTTTTTCTTTGGCTACATTAATGCTTTGACGATAAAGTTGCACATTAACGCCTTGTCCTTCCGGTCCTACCCATTTCTTCGTCACGGTAACTATCTTGATTTTTCCCGCTCTGATATTGTTAATGGTTACTTGGCTGCTGCCTTGTCCCTCATAGCCCGTAATATAACCGTCAATTACCGTCAGTTCTTTCACAGTATAGCCAATCACTTGACCCTCTTTGGTGTATAACGGTAATTCTCGGAAAATATGGCTTAAATTACCGGCACTCAATGTAACGGTGTCTTCTTTGCCTGTGATGTTCTTGGCCGGTTGACCGTTTGCCAGCAACTGTACTTGAATTTCTCTTGCTGCAGTGCCTTGTGGATGCAACCAAGCCTTTGTAACTGTTACTTCTGTTGTTTCGTCACTGACATTGATTACCTTGATTTCATTGTTTTCTATCGGTTTTACAATTGCTTTGTGGAATCCGTCTACTTTGACTTCTTCCACTGCATATACAATCTTCACACCGTCTTTACCAAATTTCGGTAATACAAGGTCTGTCGACCAGTTTCCTTCTTTCAATGTAAAGGTAAACTTAGTCTTGACATCTGCCGGTGCAACCAAAGTGGCTGTCAGTTTATCGCCGTTCAGTTCCTTGATGCTCTTTGCAAATTGTGCTTCAAAGTCTTCATTGGCACCGCTCACCACTTGTTTCAATGCCAATGTGACTTCCTGCTTCGGATGATTGGTCGTAATCCATTCTTTCGTCACTTTGAGCGGTGTGGTTTCGATATTGTGAAGAATCTTGTCGTAATTTGTAGCACCGGAATCGACAAATGCCATATATTCGCTATTTGCGGCATCTACCACTTCGACTACGGAATAGTGAATGATATTTCCATTTGTATCAACCGGTGGTAAATTACGAATTATCAGCTTGCCGCCAAAGGCTACGCTTGGAAGCGTAAAGACAACTTCATCATTTTGTCCTTCATTGACAGCTTCATACTCGGCTCCGCCATCTGTCTGCGTATAGACCGCCGTAATCCGTTTTGCACTGTCAATGACCGGGCTATATTCCGCTGTTGTATCGATTCGGGAGACCAATTTGACTTTGACATCCTTTGGTTGTTTGTTTTCATGATGCCATTTCTTCACCACGGTAAGGCTCTTGCCGGTGTAGGTATTGACAAATTCGACCTCTGCCGGTTTCAAGACAATCGTACCGCTTGCATTTGTTTGTGTCGTCAAGGTGTAGCCTTGAGATTCATAATTCTCTTCCGTAATGGTATAGCTCATTCCAATCGGAAGTTTCTTTATGGTAAGTTGCTGACCATGGCTAAGTTCAAAAGTATCACCGGATTTAATTTTACCGTTTGCTGTAATACTTGTCGGTTCGACTTCATATTCTTTGTCTGCTCCGGTGCCGCTAAAGCTTACCGTGAACCGGAATTTCTTAGCCAAGTCTGCTCCGGTACCCTCTACCTTTTTGACGATTCGAAGATTGGCTTCGGTAATCTGCTTATTGGTCACCTTAAGAGATTTACTCTCTATTAGAGTACTTCCTGGTACTCCAACCCAAACTCTCACATCTGCTTCCGTTTTCTTTTCTACTCTTACCACATATTCAATATTGGATTTTTCATATCCTTCCGGAGCCTTACTTTCAACCAAAATATGCTCTCCGGCAGGTAAACGAGTAAATCTGGCAAGACCGTCATTGGCCGTAGTTGTGGTCAATGTTCTCGCCGGTTTTCCGGGTTCATTGACTGTCAAAGTAAATTCTGCACCCGCCAGTTTGACATTTTCATCGGCTTCACTTACCTTGGTAATCTCTACCAAAGCATTCAGTTTATAGTTTGCTCCACCATCCAATGTAGCTATTTCATAACTATCTGAACTTGGAGTGATGGTTGTTTGCATTCCCTCTGCCCAGACTTTATTGCTTACCAAATCGCCAGGTTTGCCGGTGATATCGGTAGAATACTTGAATACATAGGCTTTTTCTTTATCCGGCAAAGTCAATTCCAAAAGCATCTTTGTCTTATCGTATTTCAGATTACCCCCTTCTGTCAAGGTAACTGCTATACCGGGCTCTACTAAGCTTCCATCCGAATTGACAGCATATTCTGTCAGCGAGAAACTGCTCAAATCGAGCTTACCGCCATTTTCTCTTAATTCCAAACCTTTAGAAAGTTGGTCTTTAATCACCAGCTGAGGTAAGGAAGTCACAACCTTACGAGGATTGTATTTGATTTCCCATTTTACAATACCGTCCGTATGATTGGCCGCATCCGTCAAAGCCTTTTTGGTCAAAAGACGATTGTCAAAGATCACCTTTTGTTGGCTCTTGCGGCGAAGCTCGGTACCATTTTTTCCGTAGTAAAGCTTTGTTGCCACTTCTACCACATTAGCGGCTTCGGTCAAATCCTTTGAATTGTAGTATTCCTCCAATTTAGCATCACTCGGCCTTGCTTGGATATAGAAGACATAAGGGCCTGTCAAATTCTTTGTAAAGCGGAAGCTGATAGTATTATGAACTCCCTGCTTACCTTTTTCTACTTCCATACCGTCAATCGACGTTTGCGGATTGCCTTTTGCTGTAAGAGATACTTTATCTATATGCATTCTCTCTGCCGCTTTTTTATTTTGGTCGGTAAGTGCATCTGCCGTAAATACAAGGAAGTCATGGAAATGGCCGTTCAATGCAAAAGGTACAATCTCCCAACCCTCCGGCAAGATGTCGGTCATGGTAAATCTTTCTCTACCGTTATCCAGCGCCGTCACCAAATGCTGATGATTATCTCCGTTTAAACTTAAACGGTAGATTACCGACTTGGTTTGATGATTGAAGCCTTTGACTTCGTCACGGGTAAATTGATTACCATTGTCTGCACTCGGTTCTCTGATAAAATCCGGTACTCTCTCGGCAGGAAGCATATCCTTACCCAAAAGACGGGATGGGTACACTCTGCCGGCAGCGGAGCGGGCAACCACTGTGTTTCCATCAAATAGCACTGCCATGTTATTGACATCATGGCCATTTACGGCATCGGTTACGATTTCCGCTTGATGGGTGGTTTCGGTTTGATACTCAAAACTAAAATCTTTTGTCTTATCGGCGATTTTAATTTCCAGTAAATCCGCCACATGTTCTCCCTCATACTTAATCGGGTGTACCACTACATTCGATGGAGCCGGATTCTTAGGAATATATAATTGGTAATCCAAATAAATCGGTATCAAATCTTTCCAATGATTTTTGACTGCATCCGGATATCCTGTGGCTTTCGCTAATTCAGTAGCGCTCATGTGATACCCACGGTACTTGCCGTCCGCTTGTCCTGCGGTAAATTTCTTAAATATCAGCAAGTCATACACGACCGGAGCGGTCAAGTTTTTCATATCCTCTGCTTTTACTTCAATCTTCCAGTTGATTTTGGAGGTTCCTGCCTCAAGACCGCTGCTTGACTTAACCAAACCGCCATTTCCATACAATGTCGATACCTCTGCATTATAACCCTCCGGTTTTGGATGGTCTTTCCATTTGATATTGACTTTATTTGTAAATATAGTCCCGAAATAACTTGTATCGGTTACTTCCGTAACTAGGAATAAACGCACAAATTTATCAATCTTTTTGACTTTAAATATTACATCTCTTCCATTAACGGTCGGTTCTTCCGTATTCAGTTTCGGAATGTTAATCCACTTGTTCTGAGCTTCATCCCACTGCATCCAGATGTAATAGCTCGGATCAAATGTGGTGTGTTCCGGAATGGTATCCGTAATCACAACATCTTCGATTTTTCTTCCGCTGTGGTTGATATTAATATACCACTGAATATGATTGGTATTTGGAATCATGTAACCGGCATCGGCTCTCTCCTTATCATAATCCGGATAAGATGTTTTTATGCTTCCGTCTTTATTTTTTAAGTTTGGATTATGAGACCTTCTGGTGCTGATTCCTTTGGAAATCCATCCAGCTCTCCGGACTTCTACTTCCGCCTTAACGACCGGATGTGCCTCGCTATTATCCGGTGCAATCAAGCGCACTTCATTGACTTTTTTGAAGGTCACATAGCTGGCATAAATCTCTTTCGGTGTTAACTCGGTACGGAATACCAATGTTTGTTTGTCATTGGAGTTTTCCGGAAATTGATACAGCAGCTTATCCTGATCGACGGTAAAGTTTGCCGGCTGACCGTTGACCGTTAAACTATCCGGAATATAGGCACCTGCTGCAATTCGGTTGTCTTCCAAGGTATAATCTTTCAAATCAAGGTACTGAACAGAATTGGCATTGAACTGCTTTTTGCGCTCCACAACCACAGTCCATTCCACAAAACGATTGTCAATGTCCGCTACACCGCTTTTCGATAGGGTGATTCTTTCTTGGTTTTCAATTTGATAAGTATAGGTCTTCTCCATAATGGCAAGCTCAAATTCTGTATTTGCAGTGCCATCGTCATTGTGTACCACTTCAAATTTGGCCATAAACCATGCTTCCACATCATAAAGAGTACCATTGTAGACCTCATCATCTCCATCAAAGGTAATATAGGCTCTCATGGTATTATTTGGGTCTTCCTGCTTCAGCTCCAAACCGGCTACCTTGGCTCTGATTTCTTGCGTTGCACCTTGCGGTGTGAATGTGGGACCGACTAACTCAATTTTGGTATTTTGACCATCAACCAGTTTAATCCCTTTGCCAATCAACAGTTTACCGGTATCACCCTTCATTACAGGATTAACTACATTTTCATCTCCGGCTACCGGAATCTTTAACTTAAAACGAACCGTAATCGGTTTGGTAATATCCACTTGACTACCGGCCTCGATGACATTTCCATCCTGCAAAATGGCACTTTCAGAAACAAAGCTCTTCATGGTGTCATCATCCAACTCCTTAGGAACTCTTCTCAAATCCGCAAAGCGTGCCAGACGAAGATCCATGTCATCTTCCTCTGCTTCCTCTTGAGTCTTTTCCTCTTGAGTATTGTGGTCTTGTGTATTATTATCCTGCGTATTGTCCGCTTGTTCTTCTGTTGGGTCCGAAACCGTTTGCGAATCGGCATCGGCTGTTTCTTTTGACTCTCCCTCCTCGGTTGCATTCGGACTTTCGGCACTACCTGCTGTTTCTGTTGCAGCTTCTTCTGTTGAATCTACCGTTGTTTCTACGGTTGTTTCATCATCCGAAGCATAAATCACAGAACTTGGGAAAGCGATGTTGAGCAACATTGTCAACGCTAAGATTATACTTAAAATCTTTTTCATTCTCTTCCTCCTCGTATAATAAGTTTGTAAGCAAGAAAATTGCTTATGAACTTATTCT
>JAUMXK010000033.1 GCA_030535295.1 Eubacteriales bacterium
TGCTTGGTTTCTTCTTGTTTTGTTTCTTCTTTCTTTGGCTCTGTCTTTGTCGAACAAGCTGCTAAAGATAATACTAACGTCAACGCAAGCATCATGGATATTAATTTTTTCATTGTAAATCCTCCCTTTTTGATACAATGTTTTCTACGCAAATATTATAGTATACTTTAGAGATATTGGCAAGCATAAAATAATTCTGGTCTTTGTAACTCAACTTCATTTAATTCCCGATTCATATCTTTTTAAGATTTCATCAAACTCTGCCACCGTTAAATAATGATTGGGATCAAAGCTTTCCCGATTGGCATCAATCAGGCCGATTTTTACCGCCTTTCGCAAAGGGTCTATCGCATATTCCGCCCGAACATCCTGCCGAAAGAGGATTTGGTCTTGTGCCGTCAGCTTTATCTGGCCTCTCTTTTTTTCATAAGCACGAATCAATACTACAATGGCATCCTGCTCTTTGATGTTGGCCATCGGAAGGAATTCTCCATTCGGTGTACCCATGACTAATTTTTCCGAATAAGCGGTATAAATATACTTATAATCCACAGACGACGGACTGACATCTTTAAATATTATGCCCAGACTGCTTTTAATATCATATTTTAAGGTTTGCAGTAATTTTTTGACAAAATCCACTCTGGTCAGGTATTTCACACCGCTTGTTTTTTTCTTTTGATTGGCACTCTCGGTGGTAAAATTGGTATTTTTGTTGACATATACTTTTTTTCCATCCGACAAGGTCAAAGTCATTCGGAGGGTTAATTGGTAGCTGGAAAAATGCTCAAAATCCACATGTGGCAAAATAATAATGCTGTTTGTCAACTGCGTCGTCGAATAACTAATCGGGATATTTTGATATGTATTCAAACGAATCAGGGAAATTTCTTTGATATCAAATTTTTCTACACTTTTATTGCTATAATAAGTATAGGTCAAAGGAAATCCTTTATAATCCTGCCTTTGCTGTTGGGATTGTTGCAGCTGTTGATATGGGTTTTTTGAGTAATAAAAGGAATTATTGACCGGAACATTGGTCTGCTGAGCATAGGGATAAATGACTTCATAATCATTTTCCGCCATGTTGCCGCCAAATAAATAGGTGGTATAATCATTGTAGCGGTCCATTCCGACATCCGTATAATTGGGATTTAAAAAATTATACCGTAAATACGGATCAGCAATAAAAGTTTGCCAGCCTTCGGTAAAATTATTGTATCCTTTTCCAACCATTTCGGTAACGTAAGACTTATTGTATCCGGCATATCCGGCTCTATCCCAAGGATATCTACCTCGATAATAAGTTTTCCCCGGGTCTTCAATCGAGGAAAGGACATTGCTGTAATTCATATAGCGATTGTGTGTCAATGCCGCCTCATCCAGCTCCTTATTGGAATGAAAAGGAGGCAAAGACAAGGCATTTCGAATGGTATTTAGTTCCTGAATCGAGCGTACAGCTTCTCTTGCTGTCGACGAACCATTCGCCCAATTCGTAAAACCAAGCAGCATAACAAATACTATCATCACTATGTATTTATAATACCTCATCTTCTTCCCTCCTTTCTTTTTATAAATTTTATAATCTTTTGTATTTAACGCAACTTTCCACAGCTTTTTTGGCTCTATCCCGCTCCGAAGAGCGGGTACTTGAGCATCAGACTTTTTATTCTTCGGATTCTTCGCCCTCTTCCTCAAAATCCTCTTCTTCAAACAAATCTTCCTGAATCAGAGAATCGCTTAGGTCTTCAAGCTCTTCCATTTTGTCATCGATTTCATCATCAATTTGCTCAATGGCCTTTAATCTGGCAATTCCGGCAATGCTGATACCGGCATCCAAATCCATCAATTTGACTCCGGAAGTGACACGACTCAGCTCAGAGATATCGGAAACATTAATCCGAATGACAATGCCTTCATTGGTAATTAAAATCAGTTCATTATCCTCATCGACCGCTTTCATGCCAATGACATTGCCCGTCTTTTCGGTAATCTTATAGAATTTGACACCCTTACCGCCACGGTTTTGCAGAGTAAATTCGGACATATCCGTTCTCTTGCCCAGTCCTCTTTCGGAAACGGCCAAGATATACTTTCCTTGTGACAACAGCTGCATACCGATGACTTCATCCTCCGGATTGAGGCTCATCCCTCTGACACCGATGGAATTTCTGCCAATGCCTCGAATATGCTCTTCACTAAAACGAATACATTGTCCCATTTTGGTGCCGAGGAAAATTTCCGCATTGCCGTCGGTCAGTTTTACTTCAATCAAATCATCATCTTCTCTAAGATTAATGGCTTGCAGGCCGTTGCTTCGAATATTGGCATATTCATCCAGAGAAGTCTTTTTGAACATACCTTTTTTGGTTGCCATAACCAGATAATTATCTTCTTTGTATTCCCGAATCGGCACGACTGCGGTAATCTTTTCATCCGGTCCGATTTGCAATAAGTTGACCAAAGCCGTACCTCTGGCAATTCGGCTGCTTTCCGGAATCTCATAAGTCTTTAAGCGATAAACCTTACCCTTATTGGTAAAGAAGAAAAGATAGCTGTGAGTCGCCGCAATAAAGATATCTTCCACAAAATCTTCTTCTCTGGTCGATACTCCCTTCATCCCTTTGCCGCCACGATGTTGATTCTTGTAAGCGGAAATCGGCATTCTCTTAATATAACCCAAGTGAGTCATGGTAATGGCAGTCAGCTCATCTTTAATCAGGTCTTCAACATTGATTTCGCCTTCATCATAAGTAATAATGGTACGACGTGCATCACTGTACTTATCACGAATAACCAAAATTTCTTCTTTGATCACGCCCAACAATAATTTTTCATCTGCCAAAATCGCTTTCCATTTGGCAATCAAAGCCTTGAGGTCTTCGAGTTCCTTCATCAGCTTTTCTCTTTCCAGACCTGTCAAAGCTCTCAAACGCATATCTACAATGGCCTGTGCTTGTACTTCGGTAAATCCGAATTTGTCCATTAAGCCCATTTTGGCTTCGGCTACATTTTTGGAAGCACGAATCAGAGCAATAACTTCATCAATGACATCCAGTGCCTTGAGCAAACCTTCTAAAATATGAGCTCTTTCTTCAGCTTTCTTTAAATCATATTTGGTTCTGCGAGTGATAACATCCTCTTGGTGCAATAAATAATGCTCCAGTATTTCTTTGAGATTTAAAATCTTCGGCTCATTATTCACCAAGGCCAGCATATTAAAACCAAAAGTTTCCTGCATGGAAGTATGCTTATAAAGTTTATTTAAGACAATATTGGCATTAGCATCCCGCTTGAGCTCAATCACCATACGCATTCCGCTACGACCGGATTCATCTCGCAAGTCGGAAATACCTTCGATTTTCTTTTCTTTGACCAGCTCGGCAATTTTCATAATCAAACGAGCCTTATTGACTTGATAAGGAAGCTCGGAAACAATAATTCTCTGCTTATTTCCGGCATAAGTTTCAATATCGGCTTTGGCTCTGACTAAAATTTTACCTCTACCGGTACGATAGGCTTTTTTGATACCGGATTTACCCAAAATTTTACCATAGGTCGGAAAATCCGGGCCTTTGACAATACCGATTAATTCATCAATTTCGGTGTCTTGATCCGCCACTTTATTATCAATGATTTTTACCACTGCATCAATCACTTCTCCCATATTGTGAGGAGGGATATTGGTAGCCATACCGACAGCAATACCGCCCACACCATTAACCAAAAGATTGGGAAATCTGGCCGGTAAAACCAAAGGTTGTTGCAGGGATTCATCGAAGTTCGGTCCGAAATCGACAGTATCTTTGTTGATATCTGCCAGCATTTCCATACTGATTTTGGAAAGTCTGGCCTCGGTATAACGCATGGCCGCCGGTTCATCTCCATCCACACTACCGAAGTTTCCGTGACCGTCCACCAACAAATAACGAATGGAAAAGTCTTGTGCCATTCTGGCCATTGCATCATAAATCGCTTTGTCACCATGAGGGTGATATTTACCCATGGTATCACCGACGATACGAGCCGACTTACGATACGGCTTATCGGCAGTCACACCAAGTTCCGCCATGGAATATAAGATTCTACGCTGAACAGGCTTTAGGCCATCTCTGACATCCGGCAAAGCTCTGGCAGCAATAACGCTCATTGCATAATCAATATAGGATTTTTTCATTTCCCCTTGCAGGTCAATCGGTACAATCCTATCGAATAATTTTTCCTCCATGGTTTCCTCCTAAATATCCAAATTGACAACATGCTTAGCATATGCCTCAATAAATTCACGTCTTGGCTCTACTTTATCCCCCATCAGGGTAGTAAAGATTTCATCCGCTCCGGCAGCATCTTCCAGCTCCACCTTGAGCAGAATTCTCTTCTCCGGATTCATGGTCGTTTCCCAAAGCTGCTCGGCATCCATTTCACCAAGTCCTTTATAACGCTGCAATTCAATGCCTTCTTTTCCGATGGCAGCCAAATATTTTTCCAGAGCCTTATCATCATACACATATTCCGATTTTTTGTTTTTGGTTACCCGATACAGAGGAGGTTGAGCAATATATATATTGCCGTTTTCAATTAATTGCGGCATATAGCGATAAAAGAAAGTCAAAAGCAATGTTCTGATATGTGCTCCATCCACATCCGCATCAGTCATAATAATGATTTTGTGGTAACGTAATTTTTCAATGTCGAAATCTTGACTGATACCGGCTCCGAAAGCGGTAATCATCGCTTTGATTTCGTTGTTGCCGAGAATTTTATCCAGTCTGGCCTTTTCTACATTCAAAATCTTTCCACGAAGTGGTAAAATCGCTTGAATTTTTCTATCACGAGCAGATTTTGCCGAGCCACCCGCACTATTACCTTCTACAATAAAGATTTCACAAAGTGCCGGATCTTTTTCCGAACAGTCCGCCAATTTTCCCGGTAGGGAATTGGACTCCATAGCAGTTTTACGCCTTGCCAAATCTCTGGCTTTTCTGGCTGCCTCTCTGGCTCTGGCTGCTTGAATGGACTTATTGATAATAATTTTGGCCACCTTTGGGTTTTCTTCCAAAAAGTAGGTCAAATGTTCACCGGCAACCGATTCCACTGCTGTTCTGGCTTCACTGTTGCCAAGTTTTTGCTTGGTTTGTCCTTCAAATTGCGGATTTTCAATTTTAACACTAATCACCGCTGTCATGCCTTCTCTTAAATCTTCACCGGACAGGTTTTCTTCATTGTCCTTGAGTAATTTATTTTTTCTGGCATAATCATTCATAGTCTTGGTCAAGGCCGAACGGAAACCGCTTAAATGTGTACCTCCCTCCGGAGTTGTAATATTATTGACAAAGGTAAAGATATTTTCCACGTATGTATCGTTGTGCTGAAAGGCAATTTCCACCGAAACATTTTCCCGATTGTCTTCACAATAGAAGATTTCTTCGTATTGTCTTTCTTTGTTGCGATTGCGGTAGGCAACAAATTCCTTAATACCTCCTTCATAGTGAAAATCTTCTTTCTTTTCCTTGCCTTCTCTTAAATCTTCGATACTGATTAAAAGTCCTTTGGTCAAAAAGGCCATTTCTTGCAGACGATTTCTGAGGATGTCATAGTCATAAACCAATTCTTCAAAAATTTGATGATCCGGCTTAAAATGAACCATTGTTCCTCTTTCGGTCGTATCTCCGATGACTGTTAGCGGAGATTCCGGTATTCCACGATTGTATTTTTGATAATAGATTTTTTCATCCTGATACACGGTTACTTCCAGCCATTCGGAAAGAGCATTGACGACGGAAGCACCTACTCCGTGCAAACCGCCCGACACCTTATATCCGCCACCGCCGAATTTACCGCCGGCATGCAAAATAGTAAATACAACTTCTACTGCCGAAATTCCTTTTTGTTCATGAATTCCGGTCGGAATTCCGAATCCATCATCTCTGACTGTAATAGAATTATCCGGCAATATTTTTACCCAAATATTGTCACAGCGACCGGCCAAGGCTTCATCCACCGCATTATCCACAATTTCATACACCAAATGGTGTAAACCCCTTGATGAGGTACTGCCGATATACATTCCCGGTCTTTTTCTTACAGCTTCCAGACCTTCTAAAATCTGTATCTGTTTTTCCGAATATTCTAAGTGATCCTTTTCTTGATCCATATTGTCCTCCAACTTTCTATTACCATCCATGGCAATGATTTTTAGGAAAAGGTAAAACCTCCCCAGTTTCATTTTTGCTCTTATTATAAACTTATTTCGGCAAAAATGCAAATTTTCAGCACTTTTCCACCCATTAAAATCCTTCTCCTACAAAAGAAAAAAAGGCTTAAAATAAGCCTTTTTCAATATCAAAAAACGGTTTTCAAACTGTAATCATAATGTAAAATAACAGAAATCTTAGCCAAAATTGGGTGAAATTTTCTGAAAATTACTTTTTTTCTTTCTATCTTCGATTTCGAATAAAAATCCTCCATACCAAATAAATGGCAACCAGAACAAGTCCTACCGGGGAGAATAAAATTTTGGCTACAAATATTGCCATTTGGAAAAAGAAAACAATCAACAATACAAATAGGAAAAGTAGAATAAAAGGCAAGTATTTCAGCCAGCCGATATTGACTTCATAGTGATTTCTATAATAGCCCTGTTCATCATATTCCGAAGCATGCTCTCTATAAAAATTGCGGAAAAATTCTTCTTCAAACGGATTTTGGCCTTGATAAGAAGCATAGGGATTTTCCGAATTTTGGTACTTAGCAGCTCTTTCCGTCTTTCTTTCCGGAAATAGAATGGCTTCGGCTTCCCGATAATTCATTTTTCCGGTTAGATACTTGTAGGCAGTATCTATCCTGGTGTATTCCATACTGGTTTCTCCACCGGTTACATCCGGATGGTATTGCTTTATCAGCTTTTTATATGCCGACTTAAGCTCTTTTTCCGTCGGATGATAGGAAAAACCCAATATTTTTAAACATTCTTGTTCCATTCTTTTCTCCTTCATAACTGAGTAATTTTTTCAAAGGATTCATCCTGTAGACAATCAAAGAAACTTTCTGAATTTGCTTGTGGTTATCCACAACCAATCTTATGTTTCTTGTGAATAGACAGACCCTTTTTCTACCCGAAAAAGAGCATCGGCCTTTAGATTTTGTCTTAAAAAATCTTCAACACCGGTACAGGTTAAAAGGGCCTGAATGTCTTTTAGGTTTTCAATTAATTTTCGTTGTCTGGAATCATCCAATTCCGATAAGACATCATCCAAAAGCAATATCGGTGCTGTATTTTTGTTCTTTTTAATAAAATCAATTTCCGATAATTTCAAAGAAAGTGCTGCCGTTCGACATTGTCCTTGTGAGCCATAAACCCGCAAATCCATATCTCCCAGTGAAAACAAAATATCATCCTTATGCGGCCCGTAATAAGTACTTCCACTCATCATATCTTTTTTGATACGACTCTTTAATTTTTCCAAAAAAACATTTTCATTGACATTGTTTTCATAAATCAAATCAATTTCTTCTCGGCCACCGGAAATTTCAAAATGACGTTTTTGGTAAATTTCCGACAATTCCTCAATGAAATCTCGACGATATCGAATGATTTCCACACCTGCCTTTGCCAATTCTTCATCCCATACTGAAATTTCATTCTCATCAAAGGTATGGGGATTGGCATTTTTCAACAGGGTATTTCTTTGTTTTAAAAGTCGAAAATATCTTCGCAACTGATAATAATAATAGGGATTCATTTGGCTCAATTCCAGGTCGATAAAACGCCTGCGAATGGCCGGCCCTCCTTTGATGATTTCCAAATCTTCCGGAGAAAACATGACCAGATATAGATTACCCAAAAGTTCTTCCAATTTTCGAATCGGCACGCCGCCGACCAAAATATTCCTCTTGGCCTGACCGATATGGATATCTATTTTATTGTCGGTATACTGTCCTTCTATTGCCAGCGAAATATGGGCATATTCCTCCCCTTTTTTTATCATTTCCCGATAAAAATTGGTACGATGAGATTTGCTGGTAGCTGCCATATAGATAGCTTCCAGAATATTCGTCTTACCTTGTGCATTTTCTCCGTAAAAGATATTGATACCGGGAGAAAATTCCAGATCCAGATTTTCATAATTTCTAAAATTTTTCAGTTTCAGCTGCTTGAGATACATAAATTTCTTCCATTTCTTCTAAACGAACAGATATGTGATCCCCGGGGTAAATTTTCTTTCCCCGCCTGTTTTCGAGTTCTCCGTTGACCAAAACATAATTTTCTTCAATCAACTCTTTGGCCATAATACCGGAATCAGCAATGCCGGTGGCTTTCAGAATTTGACCTAATTTGATAAAATCTCCCTGCAATTCAAATTCATATTTCATATCAATTCACCATACGAATCGGCAAAATCAGATACTTATAATCTTGATTTTCTTGGTTAATCGAAGGTTTAATAATACAAGGATTGGAAGAAATCGTCAATCGTAAATTTACGGTTTCTTCTTCAATTACTTTTAAAGCCTCCATCAAATAACGTGGATTAAAAGCAATTACCAGATTATCTCCGATTTGCTCTATTTGAATTTCTTCATAAACCGTTCCCAGTTCGGTATTGGAAGTAATAATCAAATTTCCGTCTTTTAATTCCAATTTTACCGGTGCTTTCTTGCTTTCTCTAGCAAGCAAAGCTGCTCTTTCGATACCGTAAAGAAGTTGATGACGATTGACTTCTACACTGGTTTTGAAATCTTCTGAAAACATTTGCATATATTTTGGGAAAGAGCCTTCAATAATTCTGGAAACCACAATGGTTTGCTCAATTTCAAAGAGCACATGCTTATCGGTAAAGTAAATGGATACTTCTTCTGTTTCTTCCGAAGAAAGAATTTTTTGTACTTCCGATAATGTTTTCCCCGGAATAATCACTGAGGTTTCCGGAAAATTCACCTTTAAATTCATAGTTTGAATACTAATACGATAGCCATCTATTGCCACTAAATTTAAACGATTGTCTATAATATCAAAAAGTTCTCCTTGTAATACCTTACGATTGTCATCCAGGGAAATAGAAAAAATAGTTTGACTGATTTTTTTCTTTAAGATTCCTTGTGAAAGTACCAAAGGATTATTTCTTTCTACTTGGGGAAGCATAATAAATTCTTTACTGTCCTCTGCATTGATATTAAATTCTGAGTGAGCAGAAGCAATCTTTACCGTAGAACCTTCTGAAGAGATTGTAATTTCTCCGTCCGGCATTTTTCGAATAATTTCAAAAAACATTCTGGCATTGACAGCAATCATGCCTTCTTCTTCGATACTTGCCGGAATGGTAACTTCAATTCCCATTTCCAAATCATTACCAATACATTTTAGTTCTCCTTTCTGTGATTTTAGTAAAAAGGATTGTAAAATAGGTAAAGTGGAACGAGAAGAAACGGCTTTTAAGGCGGTATTTAGGCCTTCCGCCAATTTATTTTTATCGCAATGAAATTTCATAATTTTTCCTTTCCGAGCAAAGAGAAACTCTGTCAACAAATTGTAATCTCCACAACCGCCTAATATAAAATAATAATATTATTTATCGTCGCAGTGGTAGTAGGGGGTTGTGAGTATGTGAGTAATTACTTCAAAGTCTTTGTTGGATTGATTTTTTTCTTCGGGATAAGTATATTGAAAAATCAAAAAGTTATTCTTTTTTGTTCACATCATCGGTCAATTTTGATTTTTTGTTTTTGAAGTTTAATTCTTCTTATAAACAGTTCATCAAGAAAATTTATCCACTTATCCACATATTATACTCTATCTTATTCCCATCGAATATGGAAATGTAATTTTTATAAATTCAACCATTCAAAACTATAAGGAAAGGTTGATGTTTTCTAACGGTTATTGATTTTCTTGGTCAGAATATCAATGTTTCGTTGTAAATTTTTATTGGTTTTCAGTTCGTCGTAAATCTTTTCATAGCCATTGATAATGGTAGAATGGTCACGATTGAAGAATTTGCCGAGATCCGGATAAGAAGCATCTGTCAATTTACGGCAAAGGTACATAATAATATGTCTTGGCTCAACAATCTCTTTACTTCTTTTTTTGCTTAAAATTTCAGCACTGTTGATACTGAAGTGTTCGGATACAATATTTAATATGGTCGTCGGATTAATCAGACTGATGCCGGAGTTGATAATACTGTCTTTTAAAGCTTCTTCTGCAATTTCCATAGTAATTTTATCGGAACGATTGTGATTGTAGTTATTAAAGGCGATGATTTTGTTGACGGCACCTTCCAGTTCACGAATATTGGATTTGACGTTGTTGGCAATATATTCTAAGACTTCATTATCAATATTGATTAAATCAAAATCCGTCTTATTTTTCAGGATTGCCATTCTGGTTTCAAAATCCGGTGGCTGAACATCTACAATTAAACCTCCTGAAAAACGGGAACGCAGTCTTTCTTCCAAAGTTTCAATGTCTTTTGGCGGACGGTCGGAAGAAATAATGACTTGTTTTTTTGCTTCATATAATGTATTGAAGGTGTGGAAAAACTCCTCTTGCGTACTTTCTTTTCCGGAAATAAATTGAATGTCGTCGACTAAGAGAACATCAATATTTCGATATTTTTTGCGAAATTCTTCATTCTTATCGGAACGAATGGATTGAATCATTTCATTGGTAAAGGTTTCACTGGAAACATAAAGAACATTTAAGTGCTTGTGATTGTCCAAAATATAATGGGCAATGGCATGCATTAAATGTGTTTTTCCCAGTCCCACTCCTCCGTGAATAAAAAGAGGATTGTAGCTGCTGGAAGGAAATTCGGCAACCGATAAGGCAGCGGCATTGGCAAATTTGTTGTTGCTGCCGACCACAAAATTATCAAAGGTGTATCTCTTATTTAAATGGTAAATGTCCTCATTGTTATCATAATCAGAAGAAATTACAGATTCTTTGATGATGTTTTTTGGAGCATTTCCTTTTAAAAAGAAACGAATTTCATAATTTTGATTGGTCACCATCGAAACGGCAACCTTGATGATTTTGTTGTATGTCGATTCCAGAAAACTAATGTGTCCGGTATCTTCCAGTTCAAAATGAATTTCATCACCTACTACAGCAAAAGGTTTTAAATCGGCAATAAATGCAGAATATATCTTTTCTTTGATATTGAACTCATTTTTTAATACGGATTGAATTTTTTCCCAATTTTGGACGACGATATTATCCATGAGAAATCCCCCTTCATAAAAAAAATTTGCTTAAAAACTCAACTTTCCCACGTTCCTTGGAACAGTATTTTATCCGGGCAGAAAAACAAAGTTTTTCGACAGGGTAGGTCGCCCACCCGAGCAGAAAAACAAAGTTTTTCGACAGGGTAGGTTGCCCACCCGGGCAGAAAAACGAAGTTTTTCGACAGGGTAGGTTAAATGGGTGGGAACGAAAGCAATCTTGCTTTCATATTTCCGGAAACAGTCTTTATCTGCTTTCCCTAGAGGGAAAAAATAAACTGTGACAAAATTGAGTTTTTTGTTTGGAATGTGGATGGTTATCCACAGACAAAAATAAAAAAGAACTTTTCATAGAAATGAGTTTAAGCTCTTAATTAACTAATATAATACTCTATCAAACCTTGCTTTTCAATCTTTTTTTTTGTGGATAAGCCTGGGTATACTGACGATAACTTTTTTTTCGAAAAATAAAATTTGTGGATATCTTTTTGGCAAGATCAGAAAAAAATAATAAAATAAAGGAAAAAGAGGTTTCGAAAACAGAAAAGTTATCCACAGGTTGTGCACAAAAAAGAATGTATGATCGTATTCCTTTGTGGATAAATAGTTTTATTAAAATTATTTCTTCCTATTAAATATATTTTTAAATACATTTATATTTTTAAATACATTTTCACAGGCTAATTCACAGAAAAAAATAAAAATGGAAAAGGCTTGATTTTAAAAGAAGGACAAGCAATAAATAAAATAGTGAAATAAATTTAATGATATAGAAAAAAAGGCTTGACGAAGTAGAACTTGCTTATTATAATAGAAGAAGTGTCTGCAGAATTAATTTGCAAAAGACAAATCACTGAAGATTTTTCTGAAAGTGATAGCATTCAAGAACAATTCCATTTTTTTTGAAAAGAACGAATGTAAGAAAAAAAAGAGGAGGTGGCCACGATGAAGATGACTTATCAACCTAAAAAGCGTCAAAGAAAAGTAGAACATGGATTCAGAAAAAGAATGCAAACCAAGAATGGTAGAAATGTTTTAGCAAGAAGACGTGCAAAAGGAAGAAAAAAATTATCAGCATAAGGACCACATTTGTGGTCTTTTTTAAGCAATGAAGAGGAATGAAAAGATGAACATTGTATCTTCGTTGAAGAAAAATCAGGATTTTAAAAATGTATACAATAGTAGTTGTTCTTGTGCCAATAGGCAATTAGTTGCTTATTTTTTAAAAAATCAGCAAGCAGAAAATCGAATCGGTATTTCTGTGAGCAAAAAAGTCGGAAACAGTGTTGTTCGGCATAGACTGAAAAGACTGGTAAAGGAAGCCTATCGTTTGAATCAGTCCAAAATTAAATCAGGTTATGATATTGTAATTGTAGTAAGAGCCGGTGCAAAAGGGAAGAATTATTGGGAAATAGAGTCATCATTATTGCATTTATTGCGTTTGAGAAAAATGATAATCGAAGATTCGATGGATTAAAGGTGATAGGATGAAACAGATGGCAATTGCTTTGGTACGATTTTATCAGAAATACATATCGCCTTTGAAGAGAAGACCGACTTGTATTTATGTCCCTACCTGTTCTGCATATGCCCTTGAGGCATACCAAAGATTTGGATTTTGGAAAGGAACGTATTTGTCAGTCAGGCGGGTTTTATCCTGTCATCCCTTTCACAGGGGAGGATATGATCCTGTACCTGATAAGGAGGAAAAGAAATGTTTTTAGTTTCGTTGACACAGTCGACGACACCGATTATTGGGCCGATATCCCAGTTGTTTGGTGTGATTATTGATTATATCTATAATTTTGTTCACAATATCCTTGGTTTGGAGTCCATTGGTATTACCATCATTATATTTACTATTTTTACTCGTTTATTATTATTACCGCTTGCAGTCAAACAGCAAAAATCCATGAGAGATATGCAAAAGCTGCAGCCGGAAATGAAAAAAATTCAGGATAAGTATAAGAATAAGAAAGACCCGGAATCTCAGCAAAAAATGCAAATGGAGATTTCTCAATTGTACCAAAAGCATGGTACCAGTCCGTTTGGAGGTTGTTTACCGCTTTTTATTCAATTGCCGATTATCTGGGCATTGTTCTCGGTATTGCGAAATTTGCCGGCCTATATTGGCAGTGTGAGAAATATTTATGTCGGAATTGTAAGTAAGGTGAGTGGTATTGCAGGCATTGCTCCGGTTTTGACGGAAATGAATGAAGCCTTAAAAGCTTATGCCGTTCCTAATTTTGATCCGACAATGGAAAATCATTTAATTGATTTATTCAGTAAGTTCACCAGTGAACAATGGAATTTATTATTTGAAAAGATGCCGGAGCTCAGCAGTTTATTATCGGATTCTCTATTTCATATTCAAAAGATAAACTATATGCTTGGAATCAATTTGGCGGATAATCCGAACTTGATGAGTATTGGTGTTTTGATTCCTGTGCTGAATGTGCTTGCTCAATTTTTAGTATCGAAATTTACAATGACAAATACCGCTGGAAATGATCAAGCGGCACAAACCAATAAAACCATGATGTATACCATGCCTTTTGTAACAGGTTTCTTTACAATCAGTATGCCGGCAGGACTTGGACTTTATTGGCTGGTTGGTACATTATTCCAATTGGGACAACAAATCGTAATCAATAAATATTTGGATGAAAAGAGTGCTTAATGGAGGATAAAATGAAATCGCTTGAAAAATCGGCAAAAACTGTTGATGAAGCAGTGATGGATGCTTTGGTTGAACTAGATTTGACATCGGATCAAGTCGATGTAGAAGTATTAGAAGAAGGTTCAAAGGGAATTTTAGGCTTGTTTGGTACAAAATTGGCAAGAGTTCGTGTGACTCAGAAAATTGACTTGAAAGATGTTGCAAAAGACTTCTTAAATAAACTACTGAAATCTATGGATTTGGATTCTAATATTGTGATTACGGAAGAAGATAAAAATACTCTGATGATTAATTTAGAAGGAGATCAAATGGGTGTTTTAATCGGTAAGAGGGGACAAACTTTGGACTCGATTCAATATTTGACTTCTTTGGTAGTAAATAAGTATTCTGACCATTACATCAGAATTAAAATGGATACGGAAGACTATCGTAATCGCCGTCGTAAGACATTGGAATCTTTGGCCAATAATTTGGCAATGAAGGTCAAAAAAACAGGTAAGAAATTTACCTTGGAGCCAATGAGCCCAAATGAAAGAAGAATTATTCATTCCACTTTGCAAAAATATAAATTTATTGAAACGCATAGTGAAGGAGAAGAGCCATTCCGTCGAGTGGTCATCGTTCCAAAAAAGAAAGTAGTAGAATAAGAAAGAAAGTCAAGATTAAGCCTAGCTTTGTCTTGGCTTTTTTTAAATAGAGTCAGCTTTTTCACATATTTTTGACGCTTTCCGAGTAGGGAGAGCGGCAGATGAAAAAAGTTTGCTAATAAAATTCATTTTTATAAGTTTTACAAAAGATATTATACATAAGAAAGAGGGAAGAAAAAATGGAAGATACAATTGTTGCTATTAGTACACCGATGGGAAATGCAGGAATTGGTATTATCAGAATGTCGGGAGAAAAAAGCTTTGCTATCTTAAATGAAGTATTTCGTCCTAAAAATACAAAGAAAGAACTCAAATCTCATACTATAAATTATGGTCATATCTATGACAAAGACAGAATGATAGATGAAGTGCTGGTTTCAGTGATGAAAGCACCGAACACCTATACCAAGGAGGATATTGCGGAAATCAATTGCCATGGCGGACAGGTGGTAATGAAGGTGATTATGAAGCTTTTGATTGAAAAAGGTGCAAGACTGGCCGAAGCAGGCGAGTTTACCAAAAGAGCCTTTTTAAATGGACGACTGGATTTATCTCAAGCAGAAGCCGTCATGGATATGATTTCAGCCAAGACGGAGAGAGAATTGTCCGGATTTGCAGTGCATTTATCCGGTGAGTTGAAACATAAAGTTTTGGGCTTGAGGGAAAAAATGATTCAGATTCTGGCCAATATCGAAGTGGGAATTGATTATCCGGAATATGATTTTGAAGGTTTGCAGGAAAAGGAAATGATTGCCGGTATTACACAAATTCTGGAGGAAGTAGTGGAATTGGGAAACACGTATGAAAACGGCAGATTGATTCGAGATGGTATCAAAACTGCCATAATCGGCAAGCCGAATGTGGGTAAGTCCTCGATTTTGAATGCACTGCTGCGAGCAAATCGTGCCATTGTTACGGATATTGCAGGTACTACCCGTGATACTTTGGAAGAATATTATTATCTCAATGGCATCACTTTAAAATTGATTGATACTGCAGGTATTCGTCACAGCTCGGATGTTGTGGAAAAAATAGGGATTGAAAAGTCGATTCAATCCATCCATGAGGCAGACTTGCTTTTGCTTGTACTGGACAGCTCGAAAGATTTGGAAGAGGAAGATCACAGAATTTTGCAGGAAATTAAGGATAAAAAGAGTATTTTTATCTTAAACAAAGCCGATTTGGAAAATAAAATCACCAGAGAGCATTTTGAAACGGACTATCCGTCGGCACGTTTTATTGAAACTTCGGCTTTGACCGGATACGGCATAGATTGTCTGGAAAATGTCATTACCGAGCTTTTTGCCTTGGGAGATATTGAACAGTCCGATAGCCTTTATATTACTAATTTAAGGCAAAAAGAAGCCTTAAACAATGCCGCTGATTCGATGCGTCAAGCGATTGAGTCGGTAAGAGCGGGTTTTAGTGAGGAATTTTGGGCAATGGATTTGAAAAATGCCTATTTAGAGATGTCCAAAATCATAGGAGAAAGTTTGGAAGATGATGTAGTTAGTCAGATTTTCGCCCGTTTCTGTGTAGGTAAATAGTAATGATAACAAAGTATTAACATATAATAGTCAATTGGACATAGAATAAGAAAAAAATTGTTTGCATTCTTAACAATCTATGTTATAATTTAGTCAAGAGTAGGAATAATTATCAATGCAGTAATAATTGCCTATTTTTTGAAAGTAGGAAAGGAAATTTAGATGTCAGAATATATCATAGATTCCGTCGATGTTTTGGTTATCGGCGGTGGCCATGCCGGTGTGGAAGCAGCATTGGCGGCGGCTCGAAGTAATTTAAAAACCATTTTGTTCTCCGTCAGTTTGGACAGCATTGCAATGTTGCCTTGTAATCCAAGTATCGGCGGCACTTCCAAAGGCCATTTGGTGAGGGAAGTAGATGCCCTTGGCGGAGAGATGGGAAAAAATATAGATAAGACTTATATTCAAAGTCGTATGCTCAATCAAGCCAAGGGACCGGCGGTTCACTCTTTGAGAGCACAAGCGGATAAACATGCATACTCCAGAGAAATGAAAAAGACTTTGGAAAATACTCCGAATCTGAAGATTAAGCAAACCGAAGTAGTAGATATCCTTGTCAATGAAGATAGAGTAGTAGAAGGGGTCAAGGTTGTTTCCGGGGGAATTTATCAGGCAAAGGTTGTCATTATTGCGACCGGAACTTATTTGCGTTCCCGTTGCATTTATGGTGAAGTCAGTATTGATAGCGGTCCGAATGGGCTGCAAAATGCCAATTATTTATCAGAAAAACTTCGTTCTTTAGGAATTGAGCTTTACCGCTTTAAAACCGGAACACCGGCTCGTGTGGACAGAAGAACCATTGATTTTAGCCAGTTGGAAGAGCAGCCCGGCGATGAGAAAATTGTTCCTTTTTCTTTTGAAACCAATGGCGAAGATATCAAGAGAAAGCAAATTTCCTGTTGGCTTGCTTACACCAATCAGGATACGGCAGAGATTATTTCCGCCAATTTACATCGCTCTCCGCTTTATGGTGGGGTTATTGAAGGTACGGGACCAAGATATTGTCCTTCGATTGAAGATAAAATAGTTCGTTTTGCCGACAAAGATAGGCATCAAGTTTTTGTGGAGCCGGAGGCTTCCGATACCAACGAAATGTATTTGGCAGGACTGAGCAGTTCCTTGCCGGAAGATGTTCAAATCCAAATGATTCGTACTTTGAAGGGATTTGAAAATTGTGAAATTATGAGAATCGGATATGCCATCGAATACGATTGCATCAATCCTTTGCAATTAAAACCGACTTTGGAATTTAAAACCATCCGTGGTTTATTCAGTGCCGGTCAATTCAATGGTAGCAGTGGCTATGAAGAAGCCGCAGCACAAGGAATCATAGCAGGCATCAATGCCGTTGCCTACATTAAAGGGACGGAACCGTTGGTTTTGGATCGTTCGGAGGCATATATCGGCGTATTGATAGATGATTTGGTGACAAAAGGTGCCAATGAACCTTACCGTATGATGACATCCAGAGCGGAATATCGTTTGCTGTTAAGGCAGGACAATGCGGATTTGCGTTTATCTGACTATGGATATCAAGTTGGCTTACTTCCGGAAGAAAGATATCAAGCCTTTTGCAAGAAAAGAGAGGCGATTGAATCGGAAGTTGCACGTCTGAAACAGACAGTTTTAGGATTGGGTGATGAATTAAATCAATTTTTGATTAGCCAAAACTCAACTCCGCTTAAATCCGGGATTAGTTTATATGATTTACTCAAGCGTCCGGAAATTACTTATGAGAAATTGGCAGCTGTGGATAAGAATCGTAAGAGCCTGTCAGAGGACATCTTAGAGCAGGTCAATATTCAAGTGAAATATGAAGGCTATATCAGCAGACAAATGGATCAAGTAGAAAAATACAAAAAGATGGAGAAAAAAAGAATACCTGACGATATAGATTATGAACAAATCGGCAATTTACGTACAGAAGCAAGACAAAAACTTAGTGCGGTAAGACCGGTGAATATCGGTCAGGCCAGTCGTATCTCCGGAGTATCTCCGGCGGATATCTCGGTTCTTTTAGTTTATTTAAGCCGTTAAAGGATTTTTAGTAGAAAGAAGGAAATGACTTGAAGCAGGAAATAACACAAATTTTACAGGAAGTTGGTTATTCGCCAAGTGAAAAGCAAGTCACACAACTGGATTTGTTTTACCGTATTCTGGTTGAAAAGAATAAAGTAATGAATTTAACTGCTTTGCAAGAGCCGACGGATTTTTTGGAAAAGCATTTGAGAGACAGTTTATTATTGCATCTTCATTTTCCTTTTCTGGAAAATACCAAGCTCATTGATGTTGGTACGGGAGCCGGTTTTCCCGGTGTTCCGATTGCCATCATGGAGCCTAAGATAGCCGTCAGCCTATTGGACTCCTTAACCAAACGGATTATTTTCCTGGAGGAAGTCATTGAAAAATTACAGCTGGAAAATGCGAATACCATTCATGCAAGAGCAGAAGCAGCAGGTAGAATGCCGGAATTAAGAGAAAAATTTGATTACTGTGTGTCAAGAGCAGTCAGTCATCTCAATAAATTAAGTGAATATTGTTTGCCTTTGGTAAAAAAAGGAGGTTATTTTATTCCTTATAAGGCGGAGAAAGTGCTTTCCGAATTGCCGGAATCCGAACGGGCAATAAGGCTTTTGGGAGGAGAGTATCTTGAGATGAAAGAAGATCAGATTTTGGGTGCGAAACGATTTTTTCCAATGATTCAGAAAAAGAAAGGAACTCCTTCAGAGTATCCCAGAACCTCGGATAAAATTGCCAAAAAAGCATTGTAGCATATTTTATTGATGGGATGGAAGAAGGGAATAAAGGAATGGGTATGGATGAAATAAATAAAAACTCAACAAAACTTGCAGTGGAGAAGCAGTCAATTGTGGATAAACAGCCGCTGAAAAAGTTGGATAAGATTTTGGATCAAACCATTGAATTTATTTCAGATGGTGAAAAAGAAATTCATAAAATCAGAAATGTAGCTCGAAAAGAGTATGATGATTTGGAGAGGGAATTGATTTCACTAAAAGTGGAAACGGCTTCCCTAATCACGGCAGTGGATAAGTTGTATCAAATGTATGATTTAAATAGGAAGAAACTACTCAATTCCACGACTTACTCAGAAGAGGAACTGCGAACACTTCACAAAGAAACTGAGTTTTTGCGTGTCAAATTGGAAGTGGAAAAGGATAGAGAAAGTACCATTATCCGTCGTAGAAACGATTTGGAAATTCAATTGCGTTATACCAAGGACTTAAATGATAAAGCGGAAAGAATTTCCAGTGACTTTAATATTGCGGTTTCTTTGCTAAACGGCAATATCAAGCAAATTACGGACACCATTGAAGATATCAACAATAAGCAGGCATTGGGTATTAAGATTTTACAGGTGCAAGAAGAGGAAAGAAGAAGAATTGCCAGAGAAATGCATGACGGTCTGGCACAACAGCTTTCACAAGTTCTGATTAATGCGGAATTCAGTGTGAAGTTATTGGATAAAGACATCAATCTTGCCAAGAGAGAGCTCAATACTCTAAAGACAGAATTGCGAGGCAGTATCAGCAGCATTCGTCGCTTGATTTACAATTTAAGACCGATGTCTCTGGATGATTTGGGACTTATTCCTACAATTAAAAGAGATGTTGATTTATTTCAAAAATCCAATCCAAGCAAGAATTTGCATTTGACCGTATCACAAAGTTTGGAAGAAAATAATATTTATATGTCGGAAACTATGATATTAACGGTCTATCGTATTTTCCAAGAAGCCCTTTCTAATATTCAAAAGCATTCCCATGCCAAGAATATTGCGATTTCGATAGGTACATCGGAGAAAGAGCTTCTAATCGATATTGAAGATGATGGAGTCGGTATGAATGGAATTGATATTTCAAAAAAATCCATGGGCCATGGCTTTGGTTTATCCATTATGAAAGAGAGAGTGGATTTGTTAAGAGGTCAGTTCGTGATTGACTCGGAAAAGGGAATGGGTACCAAGATTCATATTTCTATTCCGCTAAATTAGTAGATATCAACCTTTTGACAACCGTAAAGAAAAGAGTATGTGTTGCAGTAATAATATAGAAGTTTAAACATTTTGTTTTATTACATTGCTTTTCAATAAATAGTGACAGAATTGAGTATTCAGAAGATAAGAAAATCTCATCAGAGTACAAAATTACTGTTTTGAAAGTTTTTTCATGCATCGTAACAAATACAAAAGAATGGAGGAATAAATGAGCAAAATTAGAGTAATGATTACAGATGATCATGCAATGATTCGAGAAGGTTTAAAGAAAGTATTAGAGCTGGAAGGTGATATTGAAGTAATTGCTCAATCCGGAAACGGACAGGATGCAATTGAGTATTGCAAAAAACATGAGGATAATATTGATATTTTGTTGTTAGACGTAAATATGCCAAAAATGAACGGAATCCAAACATTGGAAAAATTGGAGAAAGAAGTACCAAGTATCAAAACCATTGTTTTGACCATTCATGATGAAGTAGAGTATTTGAGAAAAGCGATGGAGCTGGGTGCAAAAGGTTATGTCCTGAAAGACAGTGAATCGGATGCTTTGGCAAGTGCTATCCGTTCGGTTTACAATGGTGCAGTTTATATTCAACCGACCATGGCGATTCATTTATTGAATGACATGAATCCAAAAACATCGGTAGGAAAGAAAAGTTTCCTGACCAAGCGAGAGGTACAAGTTTTGAAATTGGTGACCAATGGTATGCTGAATAAAGAAATTGCGATTCGTTTGCGTATCAGTGAAAAAACAGTAAAGAACCATGTATCCAATATTTTTAAGAAAATTGATGTTTCGGATAGGACACAGGCTGCAGTTTATGCGATTAAGACCGGTCTGGTAGAATTGTCGGAGATGGAAAATAAATAGTAGTGTTAGAAGGAGGGAAATCGTGAATGATTTCCCTCTTGTGTATTTTGGCTTTCAGTGGATGGGATTTTTAATCCCATCGTTTTTTTTAGAGCCTTATTTTTCGAATCTTATGATATGTTTCACGTGAAACATATCATAAGATTCGAAAGCGAAAATCAATAAAATGTTTCACGTGAAACATTTTTTGTATTTGCTCTGTTGTATCGCATATTAGTTTGTGATATACTGGAGCGGATAGGAATGATAGAAAAAGGGAGGAAATTATGGGTAGAATCATTGCCGTAGCCAATCAAAAAGGTGGAGTTGGTAAAACCACCACAGCAGTCAATTTGTCGGCATGCTTAGCAGAAGCCGGAAAAAAAACATTAATTATTGATGCCGATCCACAGGGAAATACCACACAGGGATTGGGAATTGATAAATCCTCTCTGGAAGAGACTACCTATGATATTTTGCTGCAAAATAAACAGATGTATGACATCATAGGAGAGAATGTCTATCCGAATTTGGATTTATTGCCTGCCAATATTGATTTAGCCGGAGCGGAAATTGAGCTGATACAGGTACCGGATAACAGCAATATCCTGAAAAAAGCAATTGCGGAAATCAAAGAAGAGTATGATTTTATCATTATTGATTGTCCACCCTCTTTAAGCCTGCTTACAATTAATGCATTGACAGCCTCGGATACGGTATTGGTGCCTTTGCAATGTGAATTCTATGCACTGGAAGGTCTGTCTCAATTGATGTATACCATTGGATTGATACAGGATAAATTAAATCCCCAATTGCAAATTGATGGAATTGTCTTTACCATGTACGATGCCAGAACCAATCTTTCCTTAGAAGTGGTGGAAGAGGTAAGACGGGAGTTGACGGATACTCATATCTATCAAACCATTATTCCCAGAAATGTTCGTCTGAGTGAAGCACCCAGCTATGGACAACCGATTGCCATGTATGATCCGTCATCCAAGGGAGCCATTGCCTACCGTGAGTTAGCACAAGAAGTAATTCAAAGGAGAATATAATGAAAAAGAGAGGTTTAGGAAAAGGGGTAGGAGCTTTATTTGGTGAAAATACCAAAGAAAAACCGACAAAAACAGAAGAAAAAGAAAGTATGACTTTGCCTATTGCCGATATAGAGCCAAATCCCTTGCAGCCGAGAAAGAAATTTGAAGAAGATAGTTTATTGGAGCTGGCAGATTCCATGAAACATGTGGGAGTGTTGCAGCCAATTATTGTCAAGAAAAAAGATAAAACCTATGAAATCGTAACCGGAGAACGTCGATGGAGAGCGGCTAAATTGGCTGGCTTGAAAGAAATGCCGGTCATCATCAAGGAGCTGACCGAAAAAGAATTGGCTCAAATTTCATTGATTGAAAATATTCAAAGAGAAAATCTGAATATCATGGAAGAAGCCAATGCATACAAGCGTTTGTTGGAGGAATTCCAATTGACACATGATGAACTGGCAAACCAAATCGGTAAAAGCCGAACTGCCATTACTAATACCTTACGTCTGCTGGCACTAAGTGATGCGGTGCAAAAGATGACGGCAGATGGTATGCTCAGCATGGGACATGCCAGAAGTCTGCTAGCTGTTACGGATGAAACACAGCAAGCGGAAATTGCCATGATGATTTTTGATCATCAACTTTCCGTCCGAGAGACCGAAAATTATATTAAGAACTTGAACAAAGAACCGAAAGAAAAGACCTTACGCAAACTTAGTCCGGAATTGAAGGCCGTCGAAAAAAGAATGTCGGAGCATTTCGGCTCGAAGGTCAAGCTAATCAGTCGAAAGAATAACAGCGGAAAAATAGAAATCAATTATAATACCTTGGAAGACTTGGAAAGGATTATGGATATTTTAGATTATCGGGAAGACTAGGATGGAAAATATTTGGATATGGATAAGAACCAATCAGATAGAAATTATATTCGGCCTATTGATTTTTTGTGTTTTACTACTTTTGCTTTTGTTCTTGCAATCAAGGACAACCCGCAAAATAAAGAAAATACTAAAAAGCTATGAAAGCGGTTCTTTAAGCGAAACATTAGAAGAAGAAATCGAAGTTCTAAAAAAAGAATGTCAAGGGCTGAAAGAGGAACTGAAAGAAGAAAAGCATAAATTAAACCGTTTTATGCGTAAAGAGCAAAGAGCCATTAAGAAAGTAAAGCTGATAAAGTATAATGCTTTTGAAACGCAGGGAGGCAATGTATCTTATGCGCTTGCTTTGCTCAATGAAGAAAATACGGGAGTTATCATCAACAGCATTCACAGTACCGATTTTTCCTTTTCTTATGCCAAGGAAGTGTTCAAGGGCAGAGTGAATCAAGTCTTATCAAAAGAAGAAGAAAGTGTACTGCAAAAAGCAATGGAAGATAGAAAATTGCAGGTGAACAAACAGTTTAATCAATAGAGGAAAGGTTCGGTATGTATAAATTAATTGCCATAGATTTGGATGACACATTATTAGCAGATGATTTGTCGATTCCGGTAGAAAATATCAACAGTCTAAAAGCAGCCAAGGAACGGGGCGTTTATGTAGTGCTTTGCTCAGGTAGAGAAAGCGCTTCCATGCGCAGAATTATGGAAAAGACCAATTTGTTTGAGGACAAAGACTACTTTATTTCATACAATGGAGCATTTGTGCAGTCCATTGGTGGAGAAGTAATATGGAAAGACAAAATCGAAGCAGAGGACTTAAAGAAGTTTATTGCCATTGGACGAAAACACAAAATCCTGACACAATGCTATTGCGACAGCCTAGTGGTGGAGGAAGAAAATCCTAGAATCAACAAATATGAGAGTGCCACCGGTATTATAGGTAAAAAAATTGAAGATTTAATGACTTTGCCGTATTCGATTAAGTTACTATTCAATTCCTTGGATAAAGAAGAATTGGAAGCCCTTCATCAGGATTTAATACGGGAATTCGGGGAGGAGTATCATTATTTTTACTCCAAACCGGAATATCTGGAAGTCTTGTTTAAGACATCCAATAAAGGCTTGGCAGTGGAACATTTAGCCAATCATTTGGGTCTGAAAGCGGAGGAAATTATTTGTATCGGAGACAGCTTCAATGATTCCTATATGATTGAATATGCGGGATTGGGAGTGGCTATGAAAAATGCCAATCCCAAAGTAAAAGAAATTGCTGATTATGTAACGGAAAAAAATAATAACAAAGCCGGTGTAGCCGAAGTAGTGGAGAAGTTTATATTAAATGATGGAAACGAAGAAAATAGTACAAGAGCATAATTTTGTGTTCAAGAAGAAGTTTGGGCAAAATTTTATTACCAATTCACAAGTGCTGAAGGACATTGTGGAAAAAGCGGAAATCACAAGTGATGACATCGTGCTGGAAATCGGCCCGGGAGCAGGCGGTCTGACAGTGGAGCTGGCCAAATATGCAAAAGAAGTCATTGCCATAGAGATAGATACCAGTTTAGAACCGATTTTAGACCAGACTTTGAAAGGATATCGTAACATAGAAGTCATTTTTGAAGATGTTTTAAAATGGGATTTGAAGAGTTTTTTACAAGAAAGATATGCCGGAGAATCAATTAAAGTGGTGGCCAATTTGCCATACTATATTACAACGCCGATTTTGATGAAACTTTTGGAGGAAAGATTGCCACTAAAAAGCATCACCATTATGGTACAAAAAGAAGTGGCAGATCGCATTCAAGCCCAACCCGGAGGAAAAGACTATGGTGCAATTACCTTGGCCGTAGCCTACTATGCCGATGCCAAAATCGTCATGACCGTGCCACCCCATGTATTTATTCCTGCACCAAAGGTCGTTTCTGCGGTTCTGCATTTAAAAATGAAAGAAAAAGCAGCCATACCGGAAGGAAAGCATTTAAGCGAAGAAGAAGAAAGAAAACTCTTTCAGATTATTAGTGCAGCCTTTGAACAAAGAAGAAAAACACTGGTCAATGCCCTGGGAAACAAAGGCATTACCAGCAAAGAAAAAATAAAAGCAGCACTCAGTCAAATGGAATTGCCGGAAGACATCCGAGGCGAAAGACTTAGCTTGGAAGAATTTATTGAACTCTCCGCAAAACTATAAGGAAATAAATCCCAAAATAAAATCACAAAAAAAATAATAGTTCACATAAATTTAACATCTTATCTATTTCTTCGAAACATCTTTTTGGTATTATAATCTTGTAAAAATTATCCCCCCTTTTATTTTGATAAATATAGTTCTTGAAGCCTGTGAAACCACAAGGCTTCTTTTTTTGCGCGAATAAAGCATGAGTGCAGTAGGAAGCCCACTGCAACTTTCCCCCCCTTTTCCGTGAGGTGGGAGGAGAAAGAAAGAGCAAGGCAGAATAAACGCTCGCATTTAATTCTGCCTTGCTCTTTCTTTCTCTCATCCTGCGAATGCCATTCGCAGGATGCTAAATCCCATTAATCCCACCTCACGGAAAAGGG
>JAUMXK010000034.1 GCA_030535295.1 Eubacteriales bacterium
TCAAACTTAGTGCAACTTCTAGCCCTACTAGAACTTACTTTGAAAATTTACCTATAATTCCACTATAATTATCTATAATTTTACCGCAACTCGTCAAAGAGTAAAAGTCAACTCTGCAAAAATCCCCAAATAAAAACCATATTATTACCTCTTCTGCTCCCAACAAGCGATAGAAATAATAATATGGTTTGGTTTGTATCTTTTTTAGAGTCGCAAACAACTCTTCTTCAACAATGGAAAGAGAACGTCTATAGGAATAATTCCGTCGAGAGGTATCTTTCACCTGTATCGCAAATCACGGTCAATACATTTTTCCCTTTGTACTCTTCTCTTTTTGCTACTTGAATGGCGGCAAATACATTGGCCGCTGATGATACACCTGCCAGAATGCCTTGTTTTACTGCCAGCTCATTGGCAACTTTTTTGGCATCTTCATACTTTACCTGTATGATTTCATCATATACTTTGACATTCAATGTCTCCGGAATAAAACCCGCTCCAATGCCTTGGATTTTGTGAGGACCGGCCGGATTGCCGGAAAGCACTGCTGAATCTGCCGGCTCAACTGCCACCACCTTCACACCGGGAACTTCCTGCTTGAGGATTTCACCAACACCGGTAATGGTGCCACCGGTACCGATTCCAGCCACAAACGCACCGACTTCTCCATCCAAATCTCTCAAAACCTCTTGAGCGGTAGTTCGGCGATGTACCTCCGGATTGGCCGGATTGGTAAATTGGCTCGGCATAAAGCTGTTCGGTATTTCTTCCAGCAATTCCTTCGCTTTCGCCAAGGCCCCTTTCATGCCGTCTTTTGCAGGAGTCAAAACCAGTTTCGCTCCGTATGCAGCCAGAAGATTACGACGTTCCACACTCATGGATTCCGGCATAGTCAAAATCACGGAATAACCCTTTGAAGCTCCAATCCATGCCAAACCGATTCCGGTGTTGCCGCTGGTAGCTTCTATAATGGTACCGCCTTTGAGCAAGTAGCCATCTTCTTCCGCTTTTTCAATCATAGCAAAAGCAATTCTATCTTTGACCGAGCCGCCGGGGTTGGCAGCTTCTACTTTTACAAGAAGCTTGGCTTCTAAACGGTACGACTCTTCCAATTGCTGCAAGCGAACAATCGGAGTATTCCCTATTAATTCTGTAATGTTATTTATAATTTTCATGCTCTCTCTTTCCTAAACGAGCCTCCAAAAAGCTTATGTCATACTTATTCTTTACTTGGTTTATCCGTCTTTAATACATCAATTTCTTTAATAAAACCTGATATATCTTTGAACTCACGATAAATCGAAGCAAAGCGAACATAGGCCACCTGATCAATTTCTTTTAATTTTTCCATTACCAGTTCACCGATATAGGTGGAATTTACTTCTCTGCTCGTTTCGTTATACAAAATATTTTCAATACTATCTACAATATTCTCAATTTGTTCTCTGGGAACAGTTCTCTTATGGCAAGCACTTATAATTCCTGATTCAATCTTGCCTCTGGAAAACGGTTCTCTTGTGCCGTCTTTTTTGACAACACTGATAGGGCTTCTTTCCATTACCTCAAAAGTGGTGAACCTTTTGCCACAGTCCTCACATTGTCGTCTGCGTCGAATGGAATTTTGATCTTCCGATTTTCTGGAGTCAATGACTTTGGTTTCAGGAAAAGAACAAAAAGGACATTTCATAGTTTAACCCTTCTTTCTTTTCTTTTGTAAGAATTCCGGAATATTGATTTCATGATCCTTGGAAATAGAAGGTTGCTCCACCACAGGCGCCTTTTCTTCTTTCGGCTCTTCCACCGGTGCCGTTTCTTGTTTTACTTCCTCTTTTTTACCGGAGTGAAATTGAAATTCGCTGGTCGAAATTTTTCTGTTTTTATCGAAACCGGTTGCAATGACCATAACAACCATATCATCACCCAAGCTGGCATCTTCCACTTGGCCGTAAATAATATTGGCATTGGAACCTGCCGCTTGCGTAATATACTCCGCAGTATCTTTAATATCTACCATAGCAAGCTCTTCGGAAGCAATGAAGTTTACCAGCATGTGAGTCGCTCCCTCAATAGAAGTTTCCAGCAAAGGACTGTTGACAGCCATTTTTGCCGCTTCTTCCGCTTTGTTTTCACCGCTTGCTCTACCGACACCGATATGAGCATACCCTTGATCTTTCATTACACGGCGGGCATCATTAAAGTCAAGATTAATCACACCTTTTCTATGAATGATATTGGAAATGCCTTCCACTGCTTGTTGCAAGACTTCATTGGCCTTAGCATAAGCAGTCTTGGAGGATGCTCTTTTATCAATGATAAGGAAAATCTTTTCATTCGGAACGACCAATAAGGTATCTACATATTCTTTTAAGGCAGCAATGCCGCGCTCTGCATATTCCCATCTTTCCGGTCCTTCAAAATTGAAAGGCTTTGTAACAATTGCCACGGTCAGAATGCCAAGCTCTCTTGCCAATGCTGCAATCACAGGTGCTGCACCGGTACCCGTTCCGCCACCCATACCGGCAGCAATAAAAATCATATCATAATCTTTAATTGCTTCAATAATCTCTTCTTTACTTTCTTCTGCAGCCTGCATTCCAATTTCCGGTCTTGCACCTGCACCCAATCCCTTTGTTAATTTTTCGCCTATTTGAAGCTTATTCGTTGCCTTGGATGTGGCAAGTTGCTGGGCATCCGTATTGACTACTACATACTCGACACCTTTGATTTGCTTATCAATCATGAGATTAACTGCATTATTACCTTCTCCGCCTACACCTACAACCAACAATTTCGCTAAATTTCCTTCATTATTTAAAGTAATCAAAACAGACCTCCTATACTTATCATAAAATCTTATTCCTATTATAATACATTTTGACTTTTTCGCAAGTCCTTTTTCCTATCTGCTATTGCTTTTTTTCTCCAGGCTTGGTATCCTCAGATTCCAAACTTCCCTCTGTCGGCTCAGCTTTGGTATTTTTAAAAATGATTTTCTTATCCGGATTTTCCAGGTATAAAATCCCTTCCTTTCCCTCTTCCATAGTAGCCATGATATCTCTCATCAGGCCTATCTTTTCTTCCAGTCGGGAACCGTTTCCCAGTTGGACTTTGACCTTTCCCATTTCCAAGGTGATATGATCCGTTTTCTTGAAATTCAAATTAATGACATCTGCTGTTAAGTCATATGTTTTCAGCAACTTATAAATATTGAGAAGTGCCAGTTTCATATCATCATCAATTTCCAGTGCTTCGTCCAAAGCAAAACTTTTGATATTGATGCCTTCAATTCTGGCTACATCCGAATCCGGCGTATTCACACTGTCGATGATATAAGCATTGGAATCTATGCACAAATAACTGCTCATATATTTCAAATATCCCATTCTTTCTTTTTCGATAACCTCAATTTTGATGGATGTAATCGAGGGATAACTGATATCGATTCTGGCAATATATCCCTTATTTTCTATTTTTTTCGGCCGATGCCTGATGGTATCCAAAACTGTAGCTTCTCTGGTAAAGCCTACGATTTCCAAGATTTCATCTTCCGTATTATGAACATTTCCCGTAATCTCAATACTCATAATTTTGACCATATCGCTCACGAAATAAAGGCCAACAGCCAATAAAATCAAAAACAAAACAATTGTAATCCTGTACTTCATATTTCTCTTAATCTATGAAAGATTTTCCTTCCTGTTTTTAAATACTGTTTTGATATTCTTCTAAACGCTTCATATAAAGATAATTATTTCTCTTGGCAATACTCAGCACCATTCCGATTTCTGCACTTAGTATCAGCATGGAAGTACCTCCATAGCTGACAAACGGCAGCGGCATTCCCGTATTGGGAAGTAATGCACTGGCCACACCTACATTGATTACTACCTGGGCAGCAATCTGAATCATTACCCCCACCACTATCAATGTTTCATAAATTTCCATAGTGTGAATCAAAGTTTGCAGCAGCTGAAAGAGCAAACCCAAGTAAAGCAGCAATATAATACCGGCTCCAAACAGACCCAATTCTTCACAGATAATTGCAAAAATAATGTCATGATGTGCCTGTGTTACTCTGCCCATTTTTTGAAGTGACTGGCCCAATCCTCTCCCAAAGATGCCGCCTGAGCCAATTGCAAAAAGTGATTGAATAATCTGCCTTCCCGAGCCGTCCGGATCCTGCCACGCTCCCGAGCCATAGGTACTAAGACGGCCGCTCCTACTCCCTTTCAAGGAAAACAAAGCTGCTATCGCCACTCCGGAAGCAATCCCTCCATAGAAAAAAGTTTGTTTCCAGTCTCGATAAGACACTAAAATCATGCCTCCGCCAATAACCAAAAGAACTCCTGATGTACTGAAATCCTCAATTGCTACTCCGACAACCGGTACTATCACAATAAAAACCATAAATAGAAAGGCTTTCGGTCGATATAAGCTCTTCTTAATTTTATCAATATAAAAAGCCAAATGCACAATCATCACAATTTTTGCCAATTCAGAAGGCTGGAATCCAATAAAACCCAAATTGATTGTTCTTGCCGCCCCCCGACTTTCTTGCACAAAAAACGCCACATAAAGCAATAACAGAACAACAACAACATAGGCCAGCCATAAAAAGAATTCCAAAAACTTATATTTTCTAATTCTAATATGTGCAACAAAAAGCATGATAAAAATACCAATTATTCCATATATCAGTTGCAGCACCCAATACTGCCGGAAAATATTACGAACATTTCCATCTCGGTCAATCATTACGCCAAAACTGGAACTAAAAACCATGACTACACCAAAGGCAATCAAAGACAGGACAGCAAAAAAGATACTATAATCTATATTACCACGCAAATTAAGATAATTATGAATTTTGCTTTCTTTTTTCATGTTTTTACCTTTCTGTCTTATTTTCTATTCCCGATTTTATTGATTACCACAGGGTTTCCACAAGTATCGCAGCCTTTAACCCCAATTACAAAAATGCAATCAAAGAGAGCAAAGAGCCGATAATCGTCACAACTACAAAGAATGTGACAATTTTGGACTCTTTATATCCCGATAACTCAAAATGATGATGAATCGGTGTCATCTTAAAAATACGTTTCCCGGTCTTTTTGAAATAAGCCACCTGCAGCATGACCGATAGGGATTCTATCAGATAAATGACTGCAAACAGCAAAATAAACAGCGGAATTCTAAGTTGCAATGCGGCAAACGCTACAAAGCCGCCCAATGCCAAGGAACCGGTATCACCCATAAAAACCTTTGCCGGATAAGTATTAAACCATAAAAAGCCGATTAAACCGCCCAATAGAACAAGGGCCAGCAAACCGATTTGCAAATTTCCCTGCAAAAATGCAATGGCGGCCAGCAGCACCATCATAATGGTCGTAACCGAAGCCGATAGCCCATCCAGTCCGTCTGTCAAGTTGGCTCCGTTCGTAGTTCCGAAAACTACAAAGACTACAAAAGGATACCATAAAATGCCCATATCCCAATGATTTCCAAGAAACGGCAGGATAATTTGGGTACTCAAATGTCCCATAAAATGTTGATACAATATATATGCCAAGATGACAAGGCCTTGTGCTATCAACTTCTGATATGCCCTTAATCCCAAGGAACGTTTCAGCACCACCTTGATAAAATCATCAGCAAAGCCTATGAGAGCACAGGCTGCTGTCAACCAAATCAAAGGATTGCCTGCCGCAAATAGGACTCCCAAGACCAAAAACGGGAGCAAAAAAATGACTCCGCCCATGGTCGGTGTCCCCGCCTTTTTCAAATGACTTTGCGGGCCGTCATCTCTGACATACTGTCCTAGCTTTATTCTCTGTAATACCGGAATAAAAAAATAGCCTCCGATTAGCGCCAAGCCAATAGATGCCAGTAACAGCAAGATGGCTTCTTTGGCAAATGTACTTATCATAATTGGTTTCTCCCCCAATCTTCTACAATTTCCATATCATCAAAATGAATTTTTTCTTTGCCTATAATTTGATAATCTTCATGCCCTTTTCCGGCAATTAACACTACATCATTTTTTTCGGCAAAATCCAATGCTTTATGAATGGCTTTTTTTCTGTCAACTTCGATTTCATAAGCGTTCCCCTTCATTCCTCCGGCTACTTCTTTCACAATGTCCTCAGGATTTTCCGTTCTTGGATTGTCGGAAGTAATGAATACATAATCGGAATATTTTTCGGCAATCGCCGCCATTTGCGGTCTTTTGCTTCTATCTCTGTCACCACCACAGCCGAAAACTGTGATGCAGCGTCCTTTTTTAAACTCCAGCACGGATTTTAATACATTTTCCAATCCATCCGGCGTATGTGCATAGTCCACAACAGCGGTAAAGTCTTTCGGCAAGACAATACTTTGAAATCTACCTCTAACCTTACTGTTTTGGGATAGTGCCTGTAAAATCTCCGGAACGGAAAGCCCTAAATAATAAGTAACGGCAATCGCTGCCAGACTATTGTAAACACTGAAATTTCCAGGTGTTTGTAAACTAACTGAGTAGGTTTTTCCTTGAAAATGCAGGTCATACTTTGTTCCGGTTATTTCATGATGAATATTAGACGCATAAAAGTCGGCATTGCTATCCTTGATACTGTAATAGACTATTTGTTTGCATGTGTGATGTTTTAAAAGCTCTGCATGGGCAGCATCATCTGCATTGACTACTCCGATTTCCGCCATTTGGAAGAGCTTACTCTTGGCATGCAAATAATTTTCCATAGTCTTGTGAAAATCCAAATGATCCAAACTTAAATTGGTAAAAACCGCCACTTTAAAGGCAATTCCTTCCACACGGTTTAAATCTAGGGCATGTGAAGAAACTTCCATCAAAACATTTTCCAGCTTTTCCTCCGCCATTTCCGCAAACAAAGCCTGTAGTTCATGAGCTTCCGGAGTAGTTCTTTCTGCCGGAATTTCTCTTTCATTTATAAAGTTGGAAATCGTTCCAATCAGCCCAGAAGGATGGCCGGTTTCCTGTAAAATACGATAGCTCAGCAGAGCTGTTGAGGTTTTTCCATTGGTTCCCGTGATACCAACCATATTCATGTTGCGGCTTGGCTCCCCATAAAAAGCCGTGGCGGCTTGAGCTAAAGCAATTCGGCTGTTTTTGACTTTTATCACAGCCGTTCGTCCGTCTTGTATTCGAATTCCCTCTTCATCCTCTACAATGATGGCTGCCGCTCCCTGCTTGATTGCCTGATTGCAGTAAAGATGACCATCCGTTTCATAACCACGCACCGCAACAAATAAAGCACCCGGCTTTACCTGTCTGGAATCATTTTCAATTGCTGTTATTTCCCTGTCCGGATTGTCCGGTGCGGAAACAACTTCCATTGATTTTAATATTTCACTTAGTTTCATGGTTTTCCCTTCTTTCTATTTTTCTTCTGCCGATTCCGCCTTAAAAATATGCAAATACGGCATAATATTTTCCATACAATTACGGAAAATGACCGACGGAATTCTCGAATCCTGATATGCACCTTCCGGCTCATCGACAATGACCAAGGTGATAACTTCCGGATTTTCAATCGGAGCAAAGCCCATAAACGAAACCGTATATTTTCCATTTCCTCTTGGTTGTTTTTCGGAAGTTGCTGTCTTACCGCCGATTTCATAACCGGCTATTTTCGCCGCTCTACCGGTTCCTTCATCCACTACGCCCTTGAGGGCATGTCTGATTTTGTGAGAGGTTTCTTCGGAAACAACCTGACGGATCAAAGTCTTATCCTTGACCTCAAACAAATTGCCGTCTTTGTCAAAAATCTTATGCACCACATGGGGCTCATACAAATTACCGCCATTAATCAAAGCGGAAAAAGCAGTAATCATTTGAATCGGCGTAACATTAAAACCTTGTCCGAACGAGCTCGTAGCCAGCTGCACTTCATTTAATTCTTCTTTGGAATAAATATTTTTTCTTTGGCTGGTTTCTCCGGCCAAATCAATACCGGTCAAAGACCCGAACCCGAATTTATGTTGATAATTGTAAAACAAATCTCTGCCGATATTGGCTCCGATATTCATAAACACGACATTGCAGGAGTTGCTTAATCCCTGCTCCGCTGTTTGCGTGGCATGTCCGGAAAGCTTGTTGCAACGAATATAGTGATTCGCTACTTGCAGTCCGCCTTTGCAGTAATGGAAGTTATCTTCATTGAATTTGTTTTCTTCTGCACCAACGGCATAGGTAATCGCTTTGAAAATCGAGCCCGGCTCATAGCCGTTTGTCAAAGCAATATTTTTCCATCGATTTTGAAGGAGCAGATTCTTACGCATGGAGGCTCTTTCTTCCTCTGTAATGACTTCTTCGTCTTTAATTTCTTCCAATGTCGGAAGAGGAATTGTCGATGCCTGCTCCTGTGCCAGTCTTTCTCTTTCCGCTTCTACCTCTTCAATTCTGACTTTGAGTAACTCTTTCTTTCGCTCCAGAATGATGGCATTGATGCTTTTTTCTACAATTTCTACATCTGCCGGCAATTCCAAGTCTTCAATTTCATAAGGAGAGTCCTGCGAAAAGCTGGGATAGGATTTCAGTCCCAGAATATTCATATTACGTGGATCCGCCACCACAATCGTCACTGATTTCGGATTGTGGTCTTTCAGATAATCATTCATTGCATCTGTAATATACTTTTGAATCGAATAGTCTATGTTTAGCATAATCTGATAGCCGTCCGTCGCATCCACTTCCTTATCCACGGCAATCGTATTGCTGTCCAAAACACCATACTTTCTGCCAACTTCACCAATCAGCATTTCATTGTAATACTCTTCAATACCGCCTTCTCCTTTGTTGTCCTTTTTGACAAAACCGATTAACTCAGGTGCTAAAGTCGGGTATGGATATTTTCTCTTGTGATGGACTTCATAGAAAATTCCCAAGGCTCTTGATTTCTCAAGCCAGTTTTTCATGTTGTCTACCGCTTCTTCACTCATTCCCTCTTCCTTGATTTCTTTTTCCCAAAAATGCACCAATGCCTTGGAGTCATCAATCACTTCTTTGATTTCTTTAAAATCTTCAAACTCCATCTCTTTTTCCAAGACAATGTAATTGAAGTTTTTCTTCTCTCGCAGTAGATTCTCCAATTCACTTTGGGTACGAATTCCATTTTTTTCAAGAAGTTTTAAAGTGATATTTTTTAATATTGTTTTTCTTTTTTGGCCACTTTTATCCTCTTCCACCTCTTTATTAATTAATTTCGGGTCAAAAATCAATTTATAGATTTGCTTGGTACCGGCCAATACAATGCCATTTCTATCTTTGATATCGCCACGCTTAAATTCAATATAACTGTCGCCCTCTCTTTGAATCGCCTGGCTAAGAACCCGCTGACGAAAAGTATCGCCGTCCTGCCAAATAATCCGCAACAAATTAAAAAGCAAAATAACAAAAGCAACAAAGAATATCATAAACAAACCGACGGAACGAGCGCCGATTTGATCCCGTAATTCTTTCTTGCTTATTTTTTTTCTGTAATTATTTTTTGTTTTAGCCATATTTTACCAATCTTTCATAAATATAAATACGATGAACTGCTTAAGATTGTTGTTTTTCTCACTATAGCTTCTTTGATTCAATTTTACGGTATATGAATTTGCTTTTCTGGTAATATAATGGATTTCATGCTTTTCCGGCAAGCGCATATTCAACTTATTAATGGCAATGTCATAGGTCTTTTCCAAGTCCACCGTCTTCTGAATCGTATGCTCCAACTGATCGTTTTGGAAGCGAATGGATTGTAACTCATTCTTCAATTGATTCGCTTCATTTTGCACACGTACCAATGAAAACGTTGACTTTAAGTAAAAAGCACAAAAAGCTATCAAAAGGACAATAGAGATAAACAACAATATAGTATATCCTCTATCAACCTTAATTGCAACTGCTTTTTTTGTACTTTCTATAACTCTCGGCTGAAATCCTTCGTCCTCATACCAATCCGGAAGATACTCAATTTGGGACGCAAGATTGCCTTCAACATAATTCTTTTGTTTGAGTATATCTTTATTGTCCATAATATCCTCCTTTATGCCTTATGCAATTCCTTTTGCTATATCATGTTATATTCTTTCAAAAATCCTCAATTTTGCACTGTGCGACCTTTCGTTTTCCTGCCATTCCTTTTCCGACGGAACAATTGGTTTGCGAGTTATTACCTTTCCCAAAGGCTTTTTCCCACAAGCACAAATTGGAAAGTCTCTCGGACAAGTACAAGGATTTTCTAAATTTCGAAAAATATTTTTTACAATTCTGTCTTCCAATGAGTGAAACGTGATGACACATAATCGTCCGCCGGGATTCAAATAATTTACCATCTGCGGAAGAGTATCCTCCACTACCTTCAGTTCATCATTGCTTTCAATTCTCAAGGCCTGATATACCTGCTTAGCCGGATGACCTTTTCTTTTGACACGGATTTTCTTGGGAATGGCCATGTCGATTATCTCATTTAGCTGATAGCTCGTCTTGATTGCCTTTTTCTCTCTGGCCCCAACAATCTTGCGAGCAATTTCTCCGGCAAACTCTTCTTCTCCATACTGTTTAAATATCCGTGCAAGCTCTGCCTGCGAATAGGTATTGACAATGTGCTCCGCTGTTTTCTCCCGGTTTTTATCCATTCTCATATCCAAAGGGGCATCTTTCATGTAGGTAAAACCACGCTCAGGATTGTCAATTTGGTATGAAGAAATCCCCAAATCCAGCAAGACTCCGTCCAACGCCTGAATACCGCATAAAAACAATGCATTTTCAAAATCTGCAAAATTACTGTGCATCAAGCGTATATCTCTATTTTCCAAACCGGATAATTTCTTTTCAGCTGCATCCAGTGCTTCTTCGTCTTGATCAAGGCCGATAAAAATACCATTTTCGCTTAAACGAGAGGCAATTTCATATCCGTGCCCTGCTCCGCCCAAGGTACCATCCAAGTATACACCGTTTGCTTTTATATTCAGTCCGTTCAGACATTCCTCCAACAAAATAGGAATATGTTTAAACTCCATCTTTTCTCCTTATTCTGTCAGCCTTTAAATAAAATCATCTTCTAAACTGTCGGCGATATCGCTGATATCGGATTCTTCATTCTCCACATATTCTTTCCATGTATCTTCCGCCCAGATTTCAATACGGTTTGACACACCGATAACCACCACTTCTTTTTCAATGCCGGCATATTCTCTTTGTGGTCCGGATAACAATACTCTGCCTTGTTTGTCTGTGGAACATTCCGTGGAGGCCGCAAGAAAGAAACGCTGAATTTTACGGGAGTTTTTACTGCTAAGTTTTGCCTGGTTTAATTTTTCCATAAAAGCTTCCCATTCTTCAGCGGAGTAGACGAAAAGACAGGAATCAAAGCCTTTTGTTATGTAAAACACTTCTCCCAGTTCTTCTCGAAATTTTGTTGGAATTGATATTCTGCCCTTCGAATCCATCGAAAAGCGATATTCTCCAATAAACATTTCTTCCTCCCATTTTTTACCACATTTTTCCACTTATGGTATAATTTTAACCATTTCCTAAGAAAAAATCAAGTCTTTTCTCAAAAAAAAAGAGCTGAAACTCTCTTCAGCTCTGTGTTTTGACATTTTTATCAAAATATTTCAATATATTGTTGTTATTTTATAGTTTCGGCACTATATTTTGTGTTTGTCCAAAAATGGTATTTTAGACCTATTTTTCTAAACTTATTTTCCTTCGGGCATACAGCCACCAAATCACGGCACCGACAATTAAAATTCCGGCCAGCACTTGAGACGCCGGCAAGCCCAAATATGCCAGTTTCAACTGATCTGTACGCATTCCCTCAATCCAGACTCTGCCAAGGCTATAACCGAACAAATACATACAGAGTATTTCCCCGTCAAACTTACGTTTCGGCGTCCACCAAATCATAAACAGCAACACTGCCAAACTAAACAAAGACTCATACAAGAAAGTCGGTGCTACTTGCAAATAGCGAAATCCATCTATCATAGTGGCTTGATTTTCCATTCCCTGTGGAATGTATTTGGCCTTATCCCAATTGATTGCCATAGCAAACAACCCATTGCTGGCACCGCCAAAGGCTTCCATATTGACAAAATTGCCCCATCTGCCGATAATTTGCCCCAAAATCAAGCCGGGAGCAGCTACATCCGCCATTTTCATAAAGGAGACCTGTTTCTTCTTGGTAAAAACCAAAAGGGCAATCACCGCTACAATCACCGCTCCATAAATAGCCAAGCCGCCATTTCTTAAGTTGAAAATTTGCATCCAATCATTCTTGTAGTCCTGCCATGAGAAGACAACATAGTACAGTCTTGCACCGACAACCGCAGCCAGCACCGCATATAGAACAAAATCATTGATCAGTTCCCGGTCCAAGCCCATTTTCCCTGCACGGTAGTATGCCAAATAATAGCCGGCTACAATTCCTATGGTAATGATAATTCCATACCAATATACTTCCAGCCCGAAAAGTTCAAAAGCAACGGGATTTAAAGTTTTTATTTTGATTCCGTTAAAAATATTCGGAAAAATTACATCATATTGCATGAAGACACCTCTTTTTCTTTTTCAAAACACACACATACACATTCCGGAGCAAAAACATCCTTTTGCAACAGTTCCAACTGACCGCTTTCCTTATCACGGCGATAGAGCGTCAAATTATCCGTTTTCTGATTGGCTGCCACCACATAGTCCTCATCCGGGCTTAAGGCAAAATCTCTTGGAAAAGAACCGCAAGTAGAAATGTGTTGTATCATTTCCAACAAGCCTTCCTCTGACACTTGATAAACTACAATCGAATCATGTCCACGATTGGAAGCATATAAAAACTTGCCGTCCAAGCTGATTCGAACTGCCGCTCCGGCACTTTCTCCTTGAAAATCTTCCGGTAACATAGAAATTTTCTGCTTTTCAATCAGATTCCCTGTCTCCGTATCGGCCTGCAAAACCAAAATTTGGTTGGAAAGTTCACCCAACACATAGACCAATGCCTTTTCCGGATGAAAACAGAGGTGACGAGGCCCAAAACCGGCCGGTGTACGATAACGTAAATGCTCTACCAATTGACCATTTTCTTGTGGTAAATAAAGATACACTTCATCGCAACCCAAATCACACACAAAAAGATATCTGCCTCTAGGACAAAGCTCGGCAAAATGGACATGTGCCTTTTCCTGATTGGGATGAACGCTACTGCCGATATGATGAATACAACAGATTTCTTCCAAATCATTTGCCGTTTTTTTCACCACTGAAATAGTACCTTCATGATAATTGGACAAGTAAAAATAATCTCCATTCACATCGGAAGAGATATGGCAGGGTGATGCTCCTTCCTTTAAGCAAACAGCTTTTATTTCAGCATTTTCTATCATAGCCATGCCGCCTTTTCCTTCCATTTCGACGCAACTAAAAATCCGTCCTCCTTTTTCCATCAAATACGTTGGCTTTCCGACAGATAAAAGCAGATTTCTTTCCTCTAGGGTTTCTTTTTCTTCCGAAAAAGCAATCTCTGCAATTCCTTTGTTTTCCTTAGATGTATAGCCACCCAACAAGATTTTTCGCATATATTTTCCTCTTTTCTTTAATCCTTGTATCTTTGGCTGGTAATAAAATATTGCCAGCGATAATATTTAAACAAATCTTCTGCATAGACACTGGAAAATTTCTCATTTTTCTGTGCTTTTTGTCCGTCATACGTGTAATAGCGTGACAACACCGGAAACTTCTCTCTCAGGCCATTGACATATTGATAAAAAGGATCCGCTTTGTCAAAGCCAAGAAGCTGTAAAGTGTATGCTCCCAAATAATTGGTGCTGACTGTCATTTCCTGTCTTTCCGGTAAATTCATCATTTCTTTGGCTTTCTCATTGGCCCAGATAAAGAACGGTGTGCTGTAAAAACGCTGCGAATCTTCATATGTATCAAAACCGATGGAAAAATCTATCTCTTTATAATATTCTGAAGAATCTACCAATCCCGGCAAATGATCTCCCCAAAATACGAAAATAAAGGGCTCATCGCTTTCTTTCATATATTGATGCAATCTATGCAAATTCTCATCCATGTCTTTAATACCGATAAAATAGGCCGACAACGATTCTCTCATTGCCTGGGAAATCGGATGCGTTGTTTCAAAGGCATATTCTTCCGCATACTTTTCCTTATTGTAGGGACCATGATTTTGCACAGTGACCATAAAATCGAAAACCGGTGCCTCTTCTTTTACCTTTTCATCGAGTTTTTCTATAAAAATATCATAAGTCTGTTGTTCGCTGACATTGCCTCCCTTCATATCCGGATTTTCAATGGAATCGAGAAAATAGGACTCCTGAAAACCCAATTTTGGATATACGGACTGTCTTTTATAAAACCAAGAATAACCGGCATGAAAACCTCTCGTAAAGTAACCGGCTTTATCAAACACTCGGACAATGGAATTTCTTTCTTTCGTCACCCCGTTATATGCATAACTTTTACTTGGAGAAGAAGTAATTGCCTGCGTTCCGGTCAAAACTTCAAACTCCGTATCTGCTGTACCACCTGCAAAAGTAGGTGTCACGGTTCTACCGTATACTAAAGCCTCTTTTTGTATCTCCCGAAAATGATAAATCGGGTTTTCCATACTTTCTTTTACAAATACCGGTAAATCGGACAAATCATGAAATGCCTCTCCCATGATCATTACTACATTTGGTCTAACCCCTTTTATCTCATTCGTTTCCGGCTTGATATTCTCAAATTCCGATTTTTTGTACTTGGGCGGAATTACCAATTGGTTATCTTCTGCGTATTTTATGACCGAATATACCAAGCCCTTTGAATTGTAAACATCTTTTTCATTGAAGGCATTTCCGTCCACTTTAATGCTGTCAAATACACTTTGATTCGCATAAACATTTTGATATAGGAGAAAGCCGGAAACCAACACAAATACTGTCATTCCTAAACGCATTCTGTAGTCACTTGTCCTTGCTTTATATAAAAAGGAAAAGCCGATTACCGCCAAATAAACCAAAATTACAGCAATAATAATCTTCGTTTCCGGAGTATATTTTGCCTTGACAGACATCATAACACTTTCAAAACCGAGCGATAAATCTCCGAATCCGAACGGCTCATCCCGATACAATACTTTGGTACGATTGACCACAGAAAGTGCTGCATAAAGCCAATAGTTGATATGAATACTAATTCGCACCGACCCACTAATGCCATAAAACAAAAGTGTGGTCAATAAAACCGGAATCATATTCAGCCAAAAAATATTCCAATTTTCTCCCACCAGCTCAAATGTCCGCCGAACAGGATTTGGTTGAAGTCCCAAAATAAAAATTGTCATAAAAAAAGAAAAAAGCAAAATTACCATTAGCTGAACCCATAATTTTTCTTCTGCCTTTTTTTTCATTTCCTTGATACTTTCCCATTGCATATTCATTTTTCTATCTTCTTTCTATAAATTTTTCAGTTTCGCTTTCACACATTCTTTTCCTGTCCTGTTCCAAGGAGTCTGTACCTGAACATTATTTTCACAGCTGCTTTCTGCAAAACACTTTCGTTTTAGGCCATTGAATACCACGGAAATGGTCATACAAAGAAATATGTAGAAACAGAACCTTTTATACATTGATTTTACCATTTTTTTCAAGAAAATCAATGGGTAACCAAAAGAAAAGCAATAAGAAATCGACTATTTCTTATTGCTTATACTGTTTCATGGCTTAATCTCTGTCTATTTTCTTTTCACAAAACTATGATGACAGACTCTTCCGGCATTGTTACTGTAGTTTTTTGACCACAAAATTGTCTTCCGTGTAATCAATCATGACTTTATCGTTTTCCATGATATTTCCGGCAATCATCTCTCTGCCTAGTTTGGTTTCGACCATACGCTGCATATAGCGTTTAACCGGTCTGGCACCAAACATTGGGTCATAAGCCGCTTCTGCGATTTTATCTTTGGCTGTATCGGACAATTCCAAGGTGATTCTATCCTCTTCCAATCGCTTTTGGATGGCCTTAATATTCAGCTCAATGATTCCACGGATTTGTTCCTTGGTCAGCGGAGAAAACATGACAATATCATCAATCCTGTTTAAAATCTCCGGTTTAAAGTAGGCATGCAATTGCTCCATAGCCTTTTTCTTAGCCGTTTCTTCAATGCTGCCGTCTTCACTGATACCGTTTAGAAGGATTTGACTACCAATATTGGATGTCATGATAACCACGGTATTTTTAAAATCTACCGTCCTGCCCTGACTATCTGTCAAACGTCCGTCATCGAGTAACTGAAGCAGCACATTAAATACTTCGGGATGGGCCTTTTCAATTTCATCAAACAAAATTACCGAATATGGTTTGCGTCTGACCGCTTCCGTCAATTGTCCGCCTTCCTCAAAACCGACATATCCCGGAGGTGCTCCAATCAGCCTTGCTACAGCATGTCTTTCCATGTATTCACTCATATCAATTCGGACAATATTCTCTTGAGTATCAAAAAGTGCTTCTGCCAAAGCCTTGGCAAGCTCCGTCTTACCGACACCGGTCGGCCCCAGGAAAATAAAGCTTCCGATCGGACGATTTGGATCTTTCAGCCCTGCCCGGCCACGGATTACCGCATCCGTCACCGCTTCTACGGCTTCATCCTGTCCAATCACACGTTGATGTAAAACACTGTCCAAATGCAGTAATTTTTCTTTTTCGGAGGAATTCAGCTTACTGACCGGAATCCCCGTCCATCTGGAAACAATTTCTTCAATTTCTTCTTCCGTCACTTCTTCTTTGAGCAAGGTCAAATGCTTGGTCTTGGAGCTTTCCTTTTCCGCTTTCAGCTCCTTTTCCAATTCCGGAAGTTTTCCGTATTTCAAGCTGGCCAGTTTTTCCAAATCATAGGCACGCTCGGCTTCTTCAATTTCCAGTTGTGTCTTTTCGATTTCCGCCTTGATTTCCTTTTCTTTATTCAGCTCGGCTTTTTCAAGTTCCCATTGGGCTTTCATCGAATTGACTTCCTCTTTATACTCGGCAATCTCTTTTTCCAGATTGGAAAGTCTTTCCTTGGATGCAACATCACTTTCCTTTGCCAATGCCTGTTTTTCAATTTCCAGCTGCATCAATTTCCGTGAAATTTCATCCAGTTCTCCCGGCATGGAATCGATTTCAGTACGAATCATGGCTGCCGCTTCATCCATCAAGTCAATGGCCTTATCCGGCAGAAAACGGTCGGAAATATAGCGATGCGATAAAGTTGCACAAGCCACCAATGCCCCGTCTGTAATGCGAATACCATGGTGAATTTCAAAGCGTTTTTTCAAGCCTCGCAAGATGGAAATCGTGTCTTCCACTGTCGGTTCATCCACCAAAATCGGCTGGAATCTCCGCTCCAAGGCCGCATCCTTTTCAATGTATTGACGGTACTCATCCAATGTTGTTGCTCCAATGCAATGAATCTCTCCTCTTGCCAGCATCGGCTTTAATAAATTGCCGGCATCCATAGAGCCCTCTGTCTTTCCGGCTCCAACTATGGTATGCAATTCATCAATAAATAAGATAATTTCTCCATTGGACTGTTGTACTTCATTGAGTACCGACTTCAATCTCTCTTCGAATTCTCCTCGATACTTGGCACCGGCCACCAATGCTCCCATGTCCAAAGCAAAAATTTTCTTTTCTTTCAAGCCTTCCGGCACATCTCCATTCAGAATTCTTTGAGCCAATCCCTCTACCACTGCTGTTTTACCGACCCCCGGTTCTCCGATGAGGACAGGATTATTCTTGGTTCTGCGTGACAAAATACGAATGGCACGTCGAATCTCTCCATCTCTGCCGATAACGGGATCAAGCTTTCCACTTCTGGCCATCTCCACCAATTCTCTGCCATATTTCTGCAAGACTTCATAATTGTCTTCCGGATTATCGGTTGTTACTCTTTTATTGGCTCGCAACTCTTTCAGTGCTGCCAAAAAGGCATTTAATTCGATACCGTATTCTTTCATGATTTTAGCCGAAACGGTATTGCTTTCATTCAAAAGTGCAAGATACAAATGCTCCACGCTGATATAATCGTCCTGAAACTTTTTCGCTTGCTCTTCCGCCTCAATGAGAAGTTGATTGAATCTTCGGGAAGCATACGTTTGAACATCTCCGCTGACACTTGGCAAGCGTTTCAATTCTCTTTCCAGCTCATCCCGATATCCCTTTAAATCAATCTTCATATAGGCCAGTACTTTAACAATCAAACTCTCAGGGACCGCCAATAAGCCATAGTGTAAATGCTCTCCGTCTACTTGTTGGTGTCCCTCTTTAATTGCGATTTTTTGTGCAATATTAATTGCTTCTGCTGATTTCTGTGTAAATTTCTCTAAATTCATAGGACAACCCTCCTGCTTTTTATTGTTAGCACTCTCTATCTTCGAGTGCTAACAGAATTATAATATGTATTTTTTCGGTTGTCAAGAGAAATTTTAAATTATCTTTCTTTAGATAAACAGATTCAAATTGGAGTCATTGGTCTTACCTAAGTATGTTGCCACACCACCAATTTCTACGCCGTCAATCAATTCCTCTTTGCGGATTCCCATGACATCCATAGACATAGAGCAAGCAATGATTTTTACTCCCATTTCCATTGCATTATGAATCAACATTGGCAAAGATTCCACATTTTTTTCTTTCATGATTTTTTTCATCATGACAGCTCCCATACCTCCCATATTCATCTTTGATAAAGGAAGTCCGGATGCATCTTTCGGCAACATTGCCGAAAACATCTTTTCCATTCCTTGTTTCGGAACATGCACACCGGTTTTCTTGATGACATTAAGTCCCCAGAAAGTAAAGAACATCGTTACCTTTTTCCCCATGCTGGCTGCTCCGCTGGCAATAATAAAGGAGGCCATCGCTTTATCCAAATCACCGCTGAATACCACCAATGTTGCACCATCTTCCGTTTCTCGGCATGCCTCTTGCACCGCTACACCGCATTCGCTTTTTTGCAGTAGGCATACATAGGCTTTTTTGTCTTTTTCAATACTGATTAATGTATTGCCGGTCTTCTTACACCAAGCTTTGATGTCCTTGGTAAAGCCGGCATCTGTCACGGAGATTTTTAGGAAATCTCCTGATTTCAAACTATCCATTCCCTTATAGACCTGCATTATCGGGCCGGGACATTGCAACCCGCAGGCATCAATTACCAGTGTTTCTGCTTGCATTGTATTTTGTTTCATTTCTTCTTTCTCCATTGTATCTCTGCTGAGTGTCTCATCGTTCTCATCTATTTCTTCTTGTGGCAATGTCACAGAGTAAAGGTCATAGCCTCCGTCAAGATTTTGCACGTCAAAACCATAATCCAGTAAAATTCTACTTGCCAAATAACCCCTCACTCCGACTTTACAATACACCGATATCTTTTTATCTTTCGGAAGCAAATCCAAGCTGTTTCGAAGTTCCCCTACCGGAATATGGATGGCTGTCTTGATGTGCCCCAATTCATATTCGGCTTCCTCTCTGACATCTAAAATAATTTGGCCATTTGCAATCAAATCATCCACTTCATGCCATTGGAATGATTGAACCAGATTTTCCTCCAGATTTTCCGCAACATAACCAAGGAAATTGACCGGTGCCTTGGCAGAGGAATAGGGCGGTGCATATGCCAATTCCAATTCTTGTAATTGTGTTACCGTAAGTTTACCTTTGATAGCAGTCGCAATGACATCAATCGCCTTAACCCCGTTTTCCGCCCCTACAGCCTGAGCTCCCAAAATCTGCAAGGTTTGTGCCTGATAAATTACTTTTAAATGAATGGTTTCAGCACCCGGATAATAGGAAGCATGAGAATTCGGATGGGTGTGAATGACCTTGTATTCAATCCCCAAACGTTTTAGGTTTTTTTCATTATCGCCGGTGCTGGCTACCGTCATATCAAAGACCTTAGCCACTGCCGTACCGAGTGAACCAATATAAGATACCTTTCTTCCGCAAATATGATCTGCCGCCAGTCTACCTTGACGATTTGCCGGCCAGGCAAGAGGAATCATAGCAGGGTTTTGATGCAGATAACCTTTTACCTCAACCGCATCTCCTACGGCATAAATGTCTTCATCTAAGGTCGTTTGCATGGTTTCCTTTACTTTAATGCCGCCTCTGTCGCCGATTTCCAATCCCGCTTTTTTGGCTAAATCATTTTCCGGTGTCACTCCGATTGCTAAAATCGTCATATCTGTGGCAATTCTAGTACCATCTTTTAAAATAATTTCTTTTCCATTTTGTGCAAAGGAATCAATTCCATTGCCCAACACCAAATGCACACCATTCATACGGATTTCATTGTGGACATACGCTGCCATTTCTTTGTCCAGCGGAGCCACAACTTGGTCGGCCATTTCCACCAAATGGACTTTGACACCGGCATGCACCAGATTTTCCGCCATTTCCACACCGATAAAGCCTGCTCCGATAATTACCGCCGTCTTCGGCTTTTGATTTTCTATATATGTTTTGATTTTATCGGTATCCGGTATATTTCTCAATGTAAATACATTTTCCGCTTCTTCCAGTCCTTTAATTGGCGGAACAAAGGGCCTCGCACCTGGAGATAAAAGTAATTTATCATAGCTCTCTTCGTACTCTTGCCCGCTAAGCAGATTCTTTACTCTAACCTTTTTTTGTTCTCTGTCGATTGACAATACTTCATTGTTAATTCGTACATCTATGGCAAATCTCTTTTGCATGGCTTCCGGAGTTTGTAGTAAAAGAGCATCTCTTTCCTTAATCTCTCCGCCGATATAATAAGGTAATCCGCAATTGGCAAAGGATATATGCTCCCCTTTCTCCATGACGATGATTTCATTTTTCTCCGATAATCTTCTCAATCGAGCCGCTGCGGAAGCTCCTCCCGCAACTCCTCCAACAATAATAATTTTCATGCTTCCTTCCCTTTCTCTGCTTTATTCTTGATTTAAAATCTCTATGATTTTCTTTGCTTTTTCATCAACAACACGATAGTGAATTTCATTGCCTTCTCTTCTGCCGGCAATAATTCCGACATTTTTAAGTTTATTCATATTCTGGGAAATTGTTGACTGCGGCATTTTCAGACACTCCTGCATTTCATTGCCATTGCATTCTCCTTTTTCCATCATTCCCTTTAAAATACATAGGCGAATGGGATTTGCCATAGCTTTTAAAAATTCGCTTTGCTGCTCCAGTAATTGAAATTTCTCTTCCATATAACCATCCTTTCTCTTCACCATATCACAATATCGTAATATTACGATATTGTGATATAAAAGTCAAGCACTTTTTGACTGCTTTTATTCTATCCATAAAATAGAAAAATTCGGCAAATCTCCATTTTAAAATCGCAACAAAAAGGACGGTTACATTTTTAAGTTTCATACCTAAAACAAGAAAAACTCCCTGTATGAAATCCTCGTTTGCAGCCGTCCTCTCCTTTATTTTTACCAGTTTCCTAAATGTAGTACTTTCTGATTTCCTCTGCCGATTTAATACTTAAATAAGCCGGTGCAATATCGGCAACCGTTTTTGCACCATAATTTCCTTCTCTACTTAGGCGATAGGCTGCTCGTGCATATGCCAATAAAACGCTTGCCGTAAAATCGGGATTGGAATCCAGCTTCAAACTGTATTCTATTTGATGCAAATGCTCTAAATTTGCACCCGTCTTGCCCATGCGAATCACTCTGCCGCCGTGCGGTAATCCGGAATGTTCTTTTTCCAGCTCTTCCTGCGTAATAAAATGAACCACTGTTTGGTAATCCGCAAAATAATCCGGCATCGTCTTAATCACCTCTTCAATCACCGCCAAATCCGCTCCGGCTTCCGCCACTACAAAACACTCTCTCAAATGTTTTTCTGCAGTGGAAAGCTCCGGCATTTCTCCGGAACGAACACGCTCTACCGCATCCTCCATCGGAATGGTATACTGCTTTGCATCCTTTACGCCTTCGATTCTACGAATCGCATCCGAATGGCCTTGGCTGATTCCCTTTCCCCAAAAGGTATAGCTTGCCCCTTCCGGCAATACCGCTTCCGCATATATTCTTTGAATGGAAAACATACCCGGATCCCAACCACTGGCCACAACGGCAACTTTCCCTTTTTCTATGGCAATCTGATTCATACGTTCGTAATATTCCGGGATTTTGGCATGTGTGTCATAGCCGTCTACGGTATTAAAACACTCCACCATTTGCGGCCCTTGCTCCGGAATATCCGTCTTACTACCGCCGCACAAAATCATTACATCTATTTCTGATTGCATCTTCCATGCGTCTTGTACATAATATGCCTTCGTCTGTGCTGAATGAAGTTTTACCGTGTCCGGATTGCGTCTGGTAAATACCCCTACCAATTCCATATCCGGATTTTGAGCTATTGCCAGTTCTGCACTTTTCCCTAAATTACCATAGCCTACAATGCCTAGTCTAATTTTTTTCATCTTATCTCCTTGTCTTTTATCAGTTTTTTTAATTCCTTAAACCTTTTTACACTTCTTTGTATTTCTTTTCCTTTGTTTCCTCTACCAAGGAATTCTTCCACGAAAAAACAGCCTCATTACTTCCATAATAAGGCTGTATTCTATTATTTCAGATACTTGTGTACAATTTCTCTTGAGAAATTCTGCACTTTTCTAATATCTTCCTCATTTAAACGTTTTCTACGAAACAGGTGAAAAATGCTACCGGAATGATAGTTTTCCGGCAATAGCGGAACCTTTATCGCATTTAACTTTTTATGAAGAAATTGATAATTGGATTTTTTGAATGCAGAGGAGCTGAATGCTACCACTTGAATCTTTCGGCCCTTCAGTGTAGAAATAAATTCTTCCACCTCTCTCGACATTTTCCCCGCATAGGTCGCTGTACCTAAAAACAGCAGTTCTACATCATAGGGAACAGGAATATCGATTGCCTCAGCAGCTACTCCTAATTGCTCTTGAATTGCATGTGCCAGTTGTCTTGTACTTCCAGTCCTAGAATAATATCGGATTGCTACCTTCATTGTTAAACTCCCAAAAACTTCCCCAAATGATACTCCCTTATTTTAGCCATTTCCGCATAAAATTTCAAGGGTTAAAGTATAAAATTTTCATTATGACAATGCTTTCGGGGGGTTATTTTTCTGTCATATTCTTGTATACTATGCCAAGCAATCCTTGACAATTTGTTTGATCTCGTCAATATGTTTTTCCATATCCGCTACAAACTTAAATTGGTTCTTTGCTCTGACCAAATTATGGGTTGGATAATGGATTTTAAAATAGGTATCTCCGTCTAAATAATCTGTCAGGAAGCGTAAACCGATTTCATAAGTAATCAAGATTCCCGCATAAGGAAGCAGTTCTTTTTCTTTTTCCGTCAAAGCACCCGCCATTTCCGACAAATACCCCTTGGTAAAAGCAGTAAAACGGTCTTTATCCCACCATACTTTCTCCAAATCCGGCTCATCTTCAATCGCTGTTGCCGCTGAAGAACGAATGGAATCGCCGTAGTCATAGAGTGCACTTCCGGGCATTACGGTATCCAAATCGATTACACATTTTCCTTTACCGCTATTGACATCAAATAATACATTGTTGATTTTGGTATCATTATGAGTAACACGCACCGGAACAGTCCCCTTTTCCATCTCATCCACAACCAAATGCGTTAAGTCTTCATGCCCAAGGGCAAACTTTATTTCATTCAGACATTCGTCCTTACGGAAATGAGCATCCTTCTCCAAAGATTTGCAGAAGGTCTTATATCTTTCATAGGTATGATGGAAATTGGGAATCGTTTCGTGCAACTCATCCAGTGGGAAGTTTGCCAGCATCTTTTGGAAATTGCCGAATGCCTTACCTGACTCAAAAATTGTTTCCAAATCTTTGGAATAATCATAGGACACCGCATCTTTTACAAATACAAAGGCTCTGTAAAAATCACCGTCTTCTCTGTAAAACGTTTGATTATCCTTGGTATAAATCAATTCCATGACTTCATACTGACTGTCCATTTCCATTTTATTCAAATAAGCCGTAACTTTGCCGATGTTCTCCATGACCTGTTCCGGATTTTTAAACACATTGGAATTGATTCTTTGCAGAATATAAAGATTTTCCTTATTGCCATCCTTATAGACTACTTTATAGGTATCATTGATGTGTCCGCCGCCATAAGGCTCCGCCGATATAAATTCACCGACAAAATTGAATTTAGAGCAAATATCTTTTCTGCTATTCATCGCCTATTTCCCCCATAAACTTTTTGGATATTTTCCCTGATTGGCCATTTCTTTTAAGGCCTCCACAACTTCCGCTTTATCCTCATGATAGGTCACACCATACCATTTTTCACTTGTTTCCAATACTTTTACACTTGCTTTCTTTTCCTTCAACAAGGCATCAACGGTCAACGGCAAGAAATATTCACATTTCAAAGGATTGCTTTCCAATTTTTCATTTAAATATGGTGCAATTCTATCACCAATTTCTTTGACCACGCTAGGTTTGAAGCCGAAGAAGTTCATGGAAACTACCGTATCATCGGTCAAAGGATGTACCCCGTCTTCTTCTACATATACAATGCCGTCTTCTCTTTTTTCAATCTTCAATCTTTCAACGATTGCCTTTAAATAGCCATTCTCTGTTTCGCAAACACCTCTGGATACAGAGCCTTTATCTGTCACGGTATTTTTGACCAAATAGCCAATCATGCAGTACTCATCATCCTTATCGGCTGTTTCGGATAAGAATTGATACATTTTATGATAGGCTTTTCTACCATAGAAGTCATCTGCATTAATGACAGCAAACGGTGCATCCAAAAACTCACGAGCCGCATATACCGCATGAGAAGTTCCCCAAGGTTTTTGACGGTCTTCCGGAATCTTGACGGAATCCGGTAAATCATTTAATTCCTGAAACGCATAATTCACTTCTACATGCTTTTCAATTTCAGCACCTACCAGTTCCTTAAAATCTTTCTCAATCTTACGATTAATAATAAATACCACTCTTTCAAAACCGGCATCAATCGCATCGTAAACAGAATAGTCAATAATTTTTTCGCCGCTTTGTCCTACCGGATCCATTTGCTTCAGTCCACCGTAACGGCTGCCCATACCGGCTGCCAATACCACTAAAATTGGTTTTTTCATAATGCCTCCTATACTCTTCCTGATATAATTGAATAATTCTCTAGCAAAATCAAAATTTCTTAATCATTTTATCATATATGCTTCTTTCCGTAAAGTCCCGTTATTCCTAAGTGACTATTTTAATTTATTAAGTTAATTCCCAAAGTAAGTTCTAGGTTTAAGGTCTGACTGGAACTTAGGT
>JAUMXK010000035.1 GCA_030535295.1 Eubacteriales bacterium
TCTCAAAGAATTAACTGGTATTACTTGGTTTTTCTTCTTTATGAAATTGCTAATTAAATAACTTCCGTTCCCGAAAGCTACGCGGCGCTTGGCCACTTTTGCTCATTCACTTTTATAAAGCTGTTGTCCTGAGCAACGAAGATGATTATAGCAAAGATGTCATTGCTTGTCAACACCTTTTTTGAAATTTTTTTATTTTTTTCAAAGAAACTCTGCAAACCTCTATTTGCAGTTGTTTCCACACAATACCGTTTTCTCGCTACAACTCTTTTTCAATCTTTTTTATTTTATCCTTTTTCTTTGTATTTTTCTATAGTTTTTTTCTACTATTTTCATCCTCTATTAATTTCTGACTTGCAATATCTGTTGCGGCACTTTTCCATATATCTTATTCTTTTATTTCTTCCGTAAACCATTCTTTCAGTGATTTCCCTTTTGGAAGCTCTTCCTTTTTTTGCGACTTAAGAAGCCTTCCGTTTTTTAAAATTAAAAAGCGATCACAAAATTGTTCCGTTTCTTCCATATTATGTGACGCATACAAAATTGTCATACCATACTTCTGATTTAGTGTTTTGATAATTCCCATGATACTCTCTACCGCTAAGATATCCATTCCGACATCCGCTTCATCCAGAATTAGAAGAGTGGGTAAATGCAAAATCGCAACACCGATATTTAATCTTCTTTTCATACCGATAGAATAGTTCGCAACTTTTTCATGAATCCTCTCTTTCATGCCAATAATTTCTATCACTCTTTGGACAGCTTCTTCCAGTTCATTTCCATATAGATTGTAAGCCTTTCCCCAGAATTCCAGATTCTGTTTGCCGCTGAGTTCTTCAAACAACAAAATTTCCTGCGGCACATAACCGAGATGTTCCCGAATCACGGCAGGTTTTTCAGTGATATCCTCCTCTTTAAAATATATCTTTCCGCTATCCGGCAAAAGCAAGGTTGCCGCCAGCTCAAAGCAGGTAGATTTCCCGGCTCCGTTCAATCCCAATAAAGCGACTACTTCTCCCTGCTCGACCGAAAAGCTGATATTGTCGACAGCTGTTCTATTTCGATATTTTTTTGATACATTCCTAAAATCCAATAGTTTCATTCCGTACCTGACCCGATTTCTTTCCTTAATAAATAATTTTAATCAGCAAAAGAAGTCGCACCTCACGATACGACTCTTTTGCTGTCTTATGACATAAAATCACCGTTTTTTAGAATAATGCAATATTCTTTTGTCGATATTTTACTTTATTTGTCTTTCTCCGTCAATCGGATAAAGCGAACCAGTATTTCTGCCATTTCTGCTCTGGTAATATATTCTTTTGGAGCCATTCTACCATCCGGCCGTCCTTTGACAATACCATACTTCACAGCCCATACAATTGCCTCTTTGGCGTAGTCTGCAATCTCTGCTTCATCTTTAAATACCAGCTGCTCTTTTCCTTCTTTCTTTATTTTATCTTTACCAAAGCGATACAAGATAGAAACAAAGTCTTGACGTGTCACAGCCTCTGTCGGGCGATACGTACCATCTTCAAACCCTTGAACATAGCCGACTTTTTTCGCCCACTCAACAGCTACACTGTACCATGCATTTTCTTCGATATCCGTAAAGGCACGGTTCGTTTCTACCGTAGGCTCTTTGACCAGGCGATACAACACAGTAGGAAGCATAGCTCGGTTTACCTGGGAGTTCGGTTCAAATGTTTTATCAGAAGTTCCCTTCATAATACCCGCATCATAAAGCATTGAAACGGATTGATGATACCAGGCGGTCTTCAAAACGTCTTCAAACGGAAGTTTGTCTGCCGGTTTGAGAGGGGATAACGGCAACTCAGATTCCTCAATTTTTTCTTCTTGTAGCGTTTCTTCTAAATTAATTTCCGGAATATACGGAAGCAGCACTTCGCCACTGATGACTGCTCTACGATATTCTTCCAGTTTTTCCGGACCGAATACCCACCACTTACTGTATTTTGGTAAAGCATCCAATAAATTCTTGAGTTCTCTGTATTTTTCCATGGTATATGGCTTATTGGCAAATGCTTGCTGCAACTTTTCTTCAAAGGTTTTTTCCATTTTTTTCCGCTTCTGCTCTGCCAAGCAATTTTTCTCTGGCAACCTTTAAGTCTGCATAAGCTTTATCCACCATATCTTGCGTAGTTTCTTTTTCAAAGAGTTTTGCCAATACTTTTTTCGCCTCAGTGAGAGCGTTTTCAAAGTCTTGTCTTTGTTTTTCACCGTTGAGTGGATAACTATCATGAACCAGTTCTGCATCAGAAAGAATGATTTCTTCTTTTAGCTTTCCTGCATTCACAGTTTCCGACAACGGCTCAACTTCTTCAATACTCTTTGCCTCTTCAAAAAATTCAAGCTCCGTCAATACTCCCAAATTGCCGTTGGATGACAAAATGGTAAAACGTATGTACTGAGTGGTTAGCGGAGTAGCGAAAGGAATCGGATTTTCCGCAATTTGCTTCGCAATAAACGGAAAACTTCCCGGTGTTTGCACATCATTCCATGTGATACCGTCCGAACTGCTTTCGACTTTGTAGGTTTGAATTCTTCCTGCTCCGTCACTTACATTATATCTGGCATAGTAATTCATTCCGGTTAATTTCTTCGGCTCATTGAATTTGAGAATCAACCAGTGCGGTACGGTCGTTCCTGCCGACCAGTCATTATGCCAGAAATTATTGTACTTTCCATCCACCGCTTTATCTTTGGTAGCCTGTCCGTCGTATCTCTCGTGGTCGTTTCTTTTTCCAGAATTTCCAAGTTATCCAGCACAAAGTCTTTGACACCTGAGAAATTGAGATCTTTCGGCAACACACCGGTTGCATCCTCTTGCTTATGATTACTGTAAATACCAATCCAGTAATATTCTTCGTCTTCCGGAACGATGAATTCAAACTCATACTGATTGTGCTCTACATCTTCATTATACCTGGTTCCTTTCAGACTTTCCGAGAATACAATATTATCCACCGCGCCATAATAAAAACCTTTTCCTAAGACAAAATCAAAGGCTTCGTCCGTACCCGCCAAATAATCAAAGCGAACCCGATAGGCCTTACCCGGTTTAAACTGATAATTTTGCGGAATGGTGCGGAAAAGCAAATCTCTACGATTGATTAAACCGTTCACTTTAAGAGACCAAGTTCCCTCAATAACATCGGAAACCAATTTGGTATCCCAGCCTCTTTGCGTATATGGTTCATGCTTTTCCGATAAATGCTGACGGTTGTCTTGAACAAACTCTACACCCGATAAAACAAAAGGATAGACTCCTTGCGGTACATTTTCAAAGTCCTGTTTAAACAGTTTTCCTTCTCTACTGTCACTATATGGATTGCCTTTGCTTTCTACAAAGCGAATATCATCAAAATAAGTTGTTCCTTCCCCTGCTTTTTTACCGATACGCAGGAATAGATTTTCCGTGTTTGCCGGTGTGGTAAAGAATTCATACATATTTTGGAAATAACTGGTTCCCATTCTTCGCCAAGGATTGAACTCATTAACCGTTGCGGATTGAGAATTGGTGTTATGATCATAAGCCTGGATGAAGTTGAAGGCAATGGAGTGCTTGGTTTGATTTTGCGCCAGAACGCTTTGTCCATCGAGTACTTCTATCGTCGCTGCTTCATCGCTTCTGTTTTCCACACCGATATAAAGTGCATATTCGGTGTTCGGTTTGAGCCCCTTGATAGCTTGGGTCAAAGTAACGTCTTCTTTGTTATTTCTGATTTTTAATACTTGGGTGCCGCTGTCGGTATCGGCTACCGCAAGATCATATTCCGAATCACTGCCTTCCACACCGCCTTTAATTTCCCAGTGACTTAAGCTTCTGGAATTAAAGCCGGTATCTTTGACAAAGGAATGCTCCGACCACTCGACACTTCTGTCTTCCGGATTACTTATCTTATACAGCACATAAGGCGTATCGGCAGTCACTTCCAGTGAAATTCTTCCACCAGCTACAGCTACTTCTCTTTCATTGACACGTCCCAAATCTGTTAATTCATAGCAATATAACTTTTCAGTCTCTTTCCAACCTTCCGGTAATTCCCAAACATTGGTTTCGTTCTTGCTGCTGAAAGCATAGAGTTTTTCTTTCTCATCAGTCAAACGTTTACCATTGCCATCCCAATACCAAGGCAATAAATACTTGACATGGGTTTGATCTTTCATCATGGTTGGTGTTACCGTTTCTTCCAACACCACTTTTCCGTCCATACGCATTGTACGGGAACGATAACCCACTTTATCTCCTGCAAAGTCATTGCTGCCTCTGGTAATTTCCAGCTTTTTATTTAAAGAATCATTCTCTAATACCACTTTCATTTCCGGAGTCCATGTAGGAGCTTGATTATCATCTACTCGTGGCAGGCTGACCGGCGTTCCTCTCAATCGTTCCGGCTGAAAATACTTGGATTCCGGATAGGTTTCGGAAACGTTGACATGGATGCCGAAACGAGCACCATATTTGTGCCCTTCCGCCATCAGTATCTTCATATCTTCCGCACCACCGATGCGTCGCCCGATATCTGCATAATTCAAGTGTCCGGAATCATGACCTTCACTGCCGTAACCCTTGAGCAGGACATTTTGTCCCAATCCGTCCGTATGCAAATATACTTTTTTCACATTGTCTAAAGTGGTCAGGAAAGGATTTTGGGCATGCGAACCGAAGTTCATGGCAATTCTCATTGCCACAGTATTCGGCATCATCTCCGAACCTTTACGATATGGCTGGATATGGCGATAGGCAATCGCTCCGTCATTCCAGTTTACTTTGCCGTCTTCATTGGCATCCCTACGATGCGTACACGAAGGAAAGGCAGCTCGGTTTCCCCGTTAATCTCTTCATTTTGCACCCGGTATTCCAAGCCTCTTTGGTATACCCACGGAATGGATGTCAGACCGATACTCTTGCTACCGTCTTCTTCTCTTTGCAGGGATGCTTTGGTGAAGTTCCAGTCACCATACATGCCGGAGTTATCTGAATTGGTATAAACGGATGCCGCCAATTGGTTATTGTAAATTGTCGCAATATAAAAACCTGCAGAAGTAAAATTGGTTGCCGCATTCAAAGGTACTTCCATATCTCCTGCTCTGATTCTACCGTTTTGCTGAATGTTCACTGTCGTCACATGCACTTGTCCGCCATGCAGTGCCGCATCCTGTTCGCCCGAGTTGACGGAAACAATAGATAAATTCGGCACTTCTATGGTTCTTACCAGTTTCTCATCGGTGTCTGTTTCGCTGTGATTATTTTTTACTTCCGTAACCGCCCAGATTAGATTTTCCCCTTCCAAGCGTACTTCTGCCTTCAATTCACATTGAATCTCTCCGTTTTCACAAAGCAAGGTATATTCCATCTTTGTATCATCGACTTTTTGAGAAGTCACTTGCGGTTTTATCGTTCTACCGTTAATGACAATGGTCTCCAAGTCTTGTCTTTGCCCATACATTATCTTGTCGGAAAGTTGTTTCATTTTGTAGGAATAGACTTGCGGAAAAGCCTTGCCGACTTGCACTTCCATATATTCGTTTTGCAAAGTCTCTCTTGACACTTGCGGTTTTTCTTGTAATTTTGCCATTGCCTCTTCTAATTTCAAAATTGCCTCTTCTACTTTATCCGCCGAAACATAAAAATTCGGGAGATTTTCCAGTAGTGCAATCAAGTCTGCTTTTGAATCATGTAAGTATCTCGGAGATTCAACCGCTCCATGTGCCTGAAGCAATTTGGCATCATAGGCTGTCATGTCCAAAATTTGAACTTCATCTTGATCTCCGGCAATAAAGGATGCAATTTCTACAGTTTTCGGATACCAGTAATCCCGAAAACCTACATGACCTTCTCCCATCGGATAATCGGACGGCCCATTTAATACTTGGGTATCCAAATCGAATATTCTTCTGTCATTTAGATATACTTTAACGGTTGTCCCTACATAGACAACTGCCAGTTTATTATATTCACCCAAAGCCATTTGCGGCCCGAAAAGGTCCTTCCAACCGTTTTTACTTTCAAGCACCCATTCGCCTTGGCCGTCCTTATTTCTTCCGAAGTTGACCATTGCGTAGTTCTCTTCACTTGCCCGGAAAATAATACCGAATCTGCCGTTCTCTTCCGGATTATCCGTGGACAGCTTAAAAATCACTTCTGCCGAGCCGTCTGCATGCTTTACGGAATCGGTATTCATCACCCGAATGTCTCCGAAGTTATTTTTCTTATAAATTAATACCTTTTCCGAATTAATTTGCAAATTCGTAGAATTCGTGAAGGTTTGACCATTGAGAGAAACCCATTTTCCGAATTCGGGAGCCTGTAAATTCTTACGAACGGAAACACCTGACTCTTGTGCAGTATCCCCCATCGTCGTTTCTGTTGTACCTGTTATTTGGTTATCTACTTGCGCATCCTTGCCTATTTCCGGTATAACCGGAGTATCCGGTGCTTCCGTATTTTCCTCTCTGTCTGCCACCGGTTGCTCACCAACTTCCTCCTTATTTTCGGTTGGCAAGTCAACACTGGTTTCTTTTTCATTCGGTTGTTCGGTGTCCTCCGCTGCAAAAGCAAATTGTCCGAAACTACCCGCTACCAAGCACACACTTAGTAGCCACGCAAGATCCTTTTGGCCTTCATTTTTTCTCCTTTCCAAACATTGAGTAATCTTTGTGCTTTTTGCACAATTTTTCTCTTTCGACCTTGGTTTAAACTTCTATTACAACGATACTATTATACTCCAACTCATCTTTTTATTCAAGATTATTTGTTTGTTTATTTTTTATCTGTATATTTCTTACAATTATCTTTTGCCTTCTAAACATTTTTTTGACTTTTCCTTTTACAATGGGGTTTTCTGCCATCATCTCTTGACTTTTATTTTATAAATTGTTACACTTATCAAAAATAAGGGAGTTAAACTATGAATTCGTCAAAATCAAAATTTTTATCCTTTTTATTAAATCTGTTTTATTTCATTTTGGGGGCTGTTTTTTCTATTGTCCTGTTGATTTCCGTCATACAGCACTATTCCTTCAACACAAAATATTTCAAAGAGCAATTTAAAAACAATCGAATTGCTCAAGCGACCGGTTTTCAGGAAGAGGAGTTGGATAAAATCATTCGTCAAATGACGGGATATCTCTCCGGCAAAGAAAATTCTTTCAATCTAACTTTGGATATTGACGGAAAACCGACTCCGGTTTTCAATGACAGAGAGCTGCTACATATGCTGGACGTAAAAGTAATTTATGTTTTAATGGGGAAAATAAAGTATATCGGCATTGCCTTTCTTCTACTTCTTTTTCTGCCTTATTCCCTGTATATTTACTTTACTTGCAGCAAACACCGCAATGCCAAAACCGTGCAAAGGGTTCGCCAATACTGGATGCACATTTTTAGAGCACTTTCCTACAACGGTATCTTCACTCTGGCTCTCATCGCAGCTTTGGGATATATGCTATGGAGTGATTTCAGCCGATATTTTATAAAATTCCATGAAATCTTTTTTGATAATGACCTCTGGCTCCTAAATCCGGAAACTGACCGCCTGATACAGATGTTGCCGGAAGTTTTCTTTTTCGACATCAGCACCCGGATGGTCATCCTGTATGCCCTCTTATCACTCGGTATCAGTATTGTTTGTACCATTCTTTACTTTGTTTTCAAAAAAGACGAAACTTCGATTTAAAAGAAAAATTATTGGAGACCTCATATATGAAAGACCGTCAGGAAATCAAAACTACTTTTTTATTGCAGGAATTACGGGAAAGCAAAAGTATTTACACCTATCTTCAAAACAATTTCGAGGTTTTTTCCGACACTGTTTTTTCGGAATATCTCAGTCAAATAATTATTAAGAATAAGATATCCAAGTCCGAGCTGGTTCAACAATCCGGACTTTCAAAATCCTATGCTTATGCACTCCTTTCAGGGGATCGCCGGCCGCCTTCCAGAAATCGTGTCCTTTCTTTGGCTTTAGCCGTCAGAGCAACTTTGGAAGAAACCCAAAATTTACTTACATATAGTGAATTTACCGTTCTTTCTCCAAAAACGCAACGTGATGCCGCCATTATTTTTGCCATTGAGCAACAACTAACCGCACTTCAGCTCAATGACCTGCTCTTTGACTTAGGTTTGGAAGATTTGGTAGGATAATTCTTAAAGCTGCTTCATTTTTGTCAAGATTAGATTGTATGAACAATAAAAATACGCTCCCGTTTCGGTAAAATCGATACCGAAAAAGGAGCGTATTTTATTGTTATTGATATTTCTTAGTCTTCGTATGGCTCGAAATCATCTTTGCCAACACCACATTCTGGGCATTCCCAATCATCCGGAATATCTTCAAAAGCTGTTCCCGGAGCAATGCCGCTATCCGGATCACCAAGTTCAGGATCATAAATGTATCCGCAAATTACGCAAATATACTTTTTCATATTGTTGCCTCCTTATTTTTAAATCAGAACACATAATGTGTTACCTTAAACCTTTTACCGAAATAACATACCATAAAATAGCAAATTCGTCAATAGTCGATAGGACTTATGACCTCTGCTAAATCAATTTTTCCAGAACTGCCCCTTTTAAAATTTCTTGAATTTCTTTGACCGCTTTTTCCGTACCGATAATACTGTCGGTTTGTCCCAAAAGCCCTAGTCTCTGTCCTGCTACGGTTTGGCAGTGATAACCAAGCTCTTCAGCGAAAATAAAAGCCGGAGCATAATCCCATGGATTGAGACGATAATTCAAATAGGCACAAATCTTGCCTTCAAACACCGCCAGCTCAGCCAGTGCGGCAGAGCCGACAGACCGAAAGGCCAATGCCTCTGTCAAGAGTTTCCTTGATTCAGGGATGTCGCTACGCATCACGCAATCACCGATATTCATTAAAGTCTCTTTAATCCCGATGTCTTTTGCTTTCGGCAATCTTTTTCCATTGAGATAAGCACCGTTTCCTCTGACGGCATAAGCCAATTTATTTTGCATGACATCATAAATATATCCAAGTATACCTTGCCCGTCCAAAAAGAGAGCAATTAAAATCCCGAAATTATCCTGCTGTTTGATGAAATTCATCGTGCCGTCTATCGGATCGATAATCCAAACATAACCATCCACATCTTGAAAGCGATTGTTCTTGCTTTCTTCTCCCATGATTCGATGCGTCGGAAACTCTTTTTTGATATTTTCAATAAAAAAGTCTTCAATTCCTTTATCAACATTGGTGACCAAATCACGAAAGCTTGACTTCTCTTCCACTTTCATCACTTGCTGCATCTCCTGTTTTATTTTTTCTCCGGCTTGATAAATCAAATCCACCATCCACAAATGTGTTTTTAACAATTCCATATTTTCTCCTTGTCCGGCCACTGCCAAAATTGAATCCCTCTCTTTTCTTTATCATAATACTTTTTTCCGGTCGTTGCAATCCTTTCCGCAAAGAAAAATAGTAAAGAAAAATACCGCCATCCAGACTGTTTTGTCCTTCGGTTCGTAAACCGATAAGGAAACGGCACTGTATAACGGTATTATTCTTTTTGTTTTTATTGTGTTTCTTATTTCTTTTTCAAGTATTTTCTTACGTCAATTGCTACTGCAACGATAATAATTAAACCACGTACCAGATATTGTACGTTCGGGTCAACCCCGATATAGTTCAAACCGTAGTTGATTAATTGCAGTAATACGGCACCTAAAAGCACACCCGGAATGGTACCCACACCACCGGAGAAGGATACACCACCGACCACGCAGGCGGAAATCGCATCCAGCTCATAGGCAAAACCGGTATTCGGATTGACAGAACCCAAACGGCCACCTTCCAGGAAACCGGCAAAACCGTAAAGCACACCGGAAATCACATACACAATCAAAATAGTTTTGACAATATTGATACCGGATACTTCTGCCGCTTCCGGATTGCCGCCGATAGCAAACATATTCTTTCCTAATGTGGTTTTATTCCAGATTACCCACATGATAATGGCGGTAATTAACAGGTAAAAGACCACATACGGAATCCCGAAAAATCTGCCGGTAACGAAATTGAGGTATTTTTCATTCAAGGTTCCGAGAGGCTGTGCACCGGATGCTTGACTATTGATGTAAAGATTGATAATACCGAAGGCAATCAATTGAGTACCCAAGGTAATAATAAAAGCATGGATTTTCAGAACCGCTACACCGAAACCGTTGATTAAGCCGAAAATCACACCTGCTAAAATCGCAATCAATAAAGGAATAAAAAGTCCGATATCGCCAAGTTGCGGATACATTCTTGCCGCATAGGTGGTTGATTGCAATAAAGATGCCGCAAATGCAGCGGAAAGTCCCATGACTCTACCTGCCGACAGGTCAGTTCCCTGCAACACAATCAATCCGGCTACTCCGAGCGCCATAATTGCTCTGGTAGATGCCTGCATTAAAATATTGATAAAGTTGTTCGGGGATAAAAAGGTCGGATCATAAACGATAATTCCAAGAATTAACAAGCCCAGTATCATATACAGAGCATAGTTAATCAGAAACTCCTTATAATTTTTCTTTGTTGTTTGCATATTTCCTCCTACAAGTACTTAGTGGCAAGTTCCATGATTTTCTCTTGATTCAGGTTTTCGGTTTTGTCAATATCTGCCACTCTGCCATTGGACATAACCATAATGCGGTCGCAAATACCCAGTAACTCCGGTAATTCCGAAGAAACCATGATAACCCCCTTGCCCTTTTTAGCCAAATCAATAATCAATTGGTAAATTTCATATTTTGCGCCTACGTCAATTCCTCTGGTCGGCTCATCCAAAAGCAGAATCTCCGGCTCGGTCAAAAGCCATCTGCCAATGATGACCTTTTGCTGATTTCCACCGGACAGCGAACGAATATGTGTCTTTTGGCTTGGCGTTTTTACTTTCATGGAATCAATTACCCATGAAGTATCTTTGCGAATGCCGGAGTCACTTAAGAGTCCCTTATCGACGTATTTCTTAATATTGGCAATAACCGAGTTGAAACTGATATCCAGCATCGGGAAAATACCGGTTGCCCGTCTTTCTTCGGTCAAAAGAGCAAATCCGTTGGCAATCGCCTCCTTCGGATGCTTATTTTCCACCGGTTTACCATGCAATAATATCTCACCGGATTCTCTGGTATTGAGTCCGAAAATGGTTTCCAGAAGTTCGGTTCTTCTGGCACCGACCAGACCTGCCACACCTAATATTTCTCCTTTGTGTAAGGTAAAGCTGGCTTCTTTTACTGCCGGTTCATACTTTCCGGTAAGCGATTTGACTTCCATAATCGGCTCTGCAACCACATTATCCTTTGGTGGGAAACGGTCTGTCAATTCACGTCCTACCATTAAATTGATAATTTTTTCGGTGGTCATTTCCGAAGAGTCTTCCGTCGCCACCCATTTTCCGTCACGGAATACCGTGATTTGGTCGGAAATTTCAAGAATTTCTTCCATTTTATGAGAAATGTAGACAATACCCATTCCTCTTTCTTTCAACATACGAATGGTTTTAAATAATACTTCCACTTCCTGATTGGTTAGAGAGGAAGTCGGCTCATCCAAAATGAGTATTTTTGCATCGTAGCTGACTGCTTTCGCTATTTCCAGCATTTGTCTTTCCGAAACCGACAATTTCTCGGTCAAAATCTTCGGATTGATATTGATTCCGATATTATCAAATGCTTTCTTGGTAAAATCATACATTGCTTTATGGTCTACCAACAATCCTTTTAACGGGAAACGCCCCAACATCATATTTTCCATAACCGGACGTTTCATTACTTGGTTCAGTTCCTGGTGCACCATGGCTACACCATTTTCCAGCGCCTGCTTCGGGTTGTTAAATTTCACTTTTTTCCCATCTAAAAAGATTTCTCCGGCATCTTCTTTGTAAATACCAAATAAACACTTCATCAGAGTGGATTTACCCGCTCCATTTTCTCCCATTAAGGCGTGAACAGAACCGCTTTTTACTTTTAGTTGAACATTGTCCAAGGCTTTTACTCCGGGAAAGGATTTTTCAATCCCTCTCATTTCGAGTAAATACTGCTGTCCCATATTTGACACCTCTCTTTTCAAAAATACTTTTGATATCCTATTCTCTCGGCAGTTTCATAGCTTTGCCGGCACTCCGGGCAAAGGGCATACTGTCTTTCTGTTTTGTTGAAAACACAGGAAATGCCGTGAACGCTTCGATTGAAAAAAGGAACTACACCCTAGGTGCAGTTCCTTTAAACTATCCTTTATGATGTGAGCTTATTTCTCAAACTTTTTGTAAGGAATTCTAACTGCGATACCAGATTCATCCCATTTATAGTCTGTTCCGTTTAAGTAATCATTTCCATCCAAAGCATTCTTGGTAAGCTTGTACATTGCTTCTGCCATAGCTACCGCATCTTGCATTACAGTACCGTCCATAGAGCCGGCTTTGATTGCTTCTTTTGCTTCTTCTGTAGCATCAACACCGAATACGCCAACATGTTTTGCTTTGTCTCCGCTGTTGTAGCCAACCGCTTTCAATGCGTTAATCGCACCGATTGCCATACCGTCATTGTTTGCAATAACAACATCAATGTCCGCTTCGTTCTTTGCAAGCCATGCATCCATTGCTTGTTTTGCTTTTTCGGTATCCCAGTTTGCAATTTGCATTCCGATTTCGTTTACTTCGATACCTGCATCTTTAATTGTCTTAACGGAGAATTCACTTCTTGCATTTGCTTCTGCGTTATCAAGACCGCCGTGCAATAATACATAGTCTAATTTTCCGTTGCCGTTTCTGTCTGCGGTTTCTTTGTTATTCTTCCAGTACTCCACGATGATATCGCCTTGGATAATACCGGCTTCTTCTTTTTTGGTTCCTACGAATCTTGCTTTGTCGTAAGTTTTGTAAGAATCAATATTGTCCGGTTCTCTGTTGAAAAGTACAGCAGGTTTTCCGGTTGGTTGTAATTTTTGTAACACGGTTTGAGCTGCTCCGGTATCTACAAGGTTTACCAGGAACATATCTGCTTTGCTAAGTTGAGCATCAATAGAGTCATTTTGCTTTCCTTGGTCATTTTGGCCGTCTTGGAAAATAAACTCGATAGAATTATCTTTGTCATCTAATTCTTTCATTGCATTTCTTACAGTAGATAAATAAGTATCATTGAATTGATAGAAGAAAACTGCAACTTTTTTGGAATCTCCACTTGCCGGATTATCTGTTTTTGCTGTTTGTCCACCGCCACAAGCTGTTGCAGTAAGCATAATTGCTGCTGCCATAGCAGTTGCTGCCAATCTTTTTAAATTTGTTTTCATTCTTTATCCCTCCTATTTTGCATATATTAAATGCTAACAACTCGTTTATATTATCAAATTTTTTTCCAAATGTCAATTTAATTTTAAAATTTATTTTTTTATTTTGTGCAAATTGTTTCTTTTATACTATAAATACTTGTTTCCTCTTATTTATAATGATTATTTTTCTTGTTATTTTTTATACTTTATTGTTTTTTTATAATTCCGATTCTATCCTTTTCCGGCTGCTCGTCTTTTTCACACAAAAAAGGGGCTACAACATGAAAGGATTTTCGTGTTGCAGCCACCCTGATTGAGGATTTTATTTCGCTACTTTTGAATTTCTTCAAATTCGTATCTTTCTTCTTTTAAATTGAACTTGTATTGATATACCTTATTTGCTTCCACGGTAATCTCTTGCTTGGTTGGGCCGTAAGTTGTGGAGACAGTCTTATACATGACACCCGGACGGCTGGCGGTAAATGTCGATTCTACCACTCTGGTACCCGGTAAGACATAAAAGCCCAATTTTGTTCCCTCTTGGAAATGAACCGGCGGCTGACCGTCTACGGAGTTAATCACCAAGCCCTCAGAGCGAATCGCCATGGCTTTGCTGATAACATAAACTTTGGCTGCTGTCGGATTTTCCGCCAACCACTTGCCAACAAAGTTTTTGCGGCTTTTCATATAAAGAATCATACCAATCATGTAGGCAATCAAAAATCCACCTACCCAGATGATATAGGTTCTAACTGTTGGGTCTAAATTATTCCAAAATTCCATTCTTATTCTCCCTTCTTGGTTTGAATTTTTTGTACCGGTGCATGCTCACCGATAATTCCCAAATCTTCGAGCAATGATTCAAATTGTCCGGCTCCGATTAACTCACAATCAATATAATGCTTTTTGCCACTTTCATCCGTTATGTCCAGTTCACAGCTCGTATCTCCGCTTGATGTGACCATCTTGGCATGGAAGGAACATCTTGCAATCTCAAAACGTTGCTCCTTCCTGCCTTTCTTTACCGTCAGGTACTTATCACTAACAGTGACAGTAATCAAATTACTCAAAACAATAAGCCACATATAGCTTAAAAAGATACCTGCCGCTATCAAAATGGCAACCATTGTTTCCAGCCAAATACCGGCAATAAAAAATGCCACTCCCGCCGCAAACGTGCCGTATACCAAATTTAATATCACACGATATATCCTACTTTTGTATACTTTCTCCATGTTACCTCCTTTTTGTCGATACTTTATTTTTAAAAACTCCACTTTCCCATCGTTTTTCTCCAGACCGCTCAAAAAACAGGATACAAGCTCGTCTTAACAAGACGCTTGCAAGGAGTGTGGGAAAGTCGAGTTTATCATCCTCTCAAAAGAAAGCTTAAAAGCATATTCTTTCTGCAAAGTATTTTTCCAAATCAGCAATCTTGACTCTTTCCTGCTCCATACTATCACGATGACGAACCGTTACCGCTTGGTCTTCTAAGGAGTCAAAGTCAAAGGTGACGCAGAATGGAGTACCGATTTCATCATAACGACGATATCTCTTACCGATAGTGCCTCTCTCGTCAAAGTCTACATTATAATGCTTGCCTAATTGCATAAATAATTCATGGGCAGGTTCTGTCAGTTTCTTCACTAATGGGCAAACGGCAATTTGAATCGGTGCCAAAACCGGATGGAAGCGAAGAACCGTTCTCACATCTCCGCCTTCCAACTCTTCTTCATCATACGCTTCGCAAAGAAATGCCAATGTCACTCTGTCCGCACCCAAAGAAGGTTCCACGCAATAAGGAATGTATTTTTGTTTTTTCTCTTCATCAAAGTATGTCATATCTTGACCGGAATGGTCTTGGTGTTGTTTGAGGTCATAGTCGGTTCTGTCGGCAATGCCCCAAAGCTCGCCCCAGCCAAACGGGAATAAGTATTCAATATCGGTTGTTGCCTTGCTATAATGGGAAAGCTCCTCCGGATCATGATCCCGGATACGAAGCACCTCTGCCTTTAAGCCAAGGTCATTGAGCCATTGAATACAGAATTCCTTCCAGTATGCAAACCATTCCAAATCAGTATCCGGCTCACAGAAAAACTCCAGTTCCATTTGTTCAAACTCTCTGGTACGGAAGGTAAAGTTGCCCGGTGTAATCTCATTGCGGAAAGACTTACCGATTTGGCCGATACCGAAAGGAATCTTCTTTCGGGAAGTTCTTTGCACATTTTTGAAATTGACAAAAATACCTTGTGCGGTTTCCGGACGCAAATACAAAGTATTTCTGCTGTCTTCCGTTACTCCCTGGAAAGTCTTAAACATCAGATTGAACTGACGGATATCGGTAAAGTTGTGCTTGCCGCAGGAAGGACATGGAATCTTTTTGTCTTCCACATAATTCTTCATTTCCTCATTGGACCATGCATCAATCGAACCTTCCACTTCAATACCGTTCTTTTTATTGAATTCCTCAATCACCTGGTCGGCACGAAATCTTTCTTTACATTCTTTACAGTCCATCAAAGGATCACTGAAGCCGCCGACATGACCGGATGCCACCCAAGTATGCGGATTCATCAAAATTGCACAGTCTACTCCCACATTGTAAGGGCTTTCCTTAATAAACTTTTGCCACCATGCTTTTTTGACATTATTTTTTAATTCCACGCCCAGCGGACCATAATCCCATGTATTTGCAAGACCTCCATATATTTCAGAACCCGGGAAGATAAATCCCCTCGCCTTGGCTAATGCAACTACTTTTTCCATTGATTTTTCCATGATAATCTCCTTTTTCTTCGTAATGATATTATGCCTTACGTCTTTCGGACTCAAACTAATCTTTTTATGCCTTAGGAATTAGTTAGAAAGTTGAGTTAAAATTTACCATCCATAAGGACTGACGAAACTATATCTTAAATTTCGATATCGTATCGTTCATATTTTGCGCCATCTCAAACAAACCGGAGCTGGCAGCCGCCAGTTCCTGTGCCGATGCCGTTTGTCTTTCAACTGTCGCTGCCGCCTCTTGGGAAGAGGCCGCATTTTCCTCCGCCAGAGCGGATAAATTATCGATAATCTCCGCCAACGAATTCTTTGTTCCTTCCAAACCGCTGCTGGAAGCATTCAGTTTTTCCACGGAAGTTCTGGTGTTATCAATTTCTCCGGCAATCACATCGAATTGTGCCCGAGTATCTTCCACCCGTTCGGATTGCTCGTTGACAATATGTTCTACACTGTTCATGATTTCCACAGCCTGCTCCGTTTTAGAAGTCAGATTGGCTACAATGCTCTTGATTTCCTCGGTAAAACCGTTGGACTGCTCTGCCAGTTTTCGAATTTCCTCCGCTACCACAGCAAAGCCCTTTCCGGCTTCTCCTGCTCTGGCTGCTTCTATTGCCGCATTCAGTGCCAGTAAATTGGTTTGGTCGGCAATCGACTTTATCATATCCGAAGCACTGGCAATTTGAACCGCACTTTCATTGGTATTTTCAATCACTTCACTGACCTTTCCGGAGGACTCTTTTACCTTTTCCGTTGCCACAATCAGTTCATTGATAGACTTGATACCGTTCTCTTGAGCCAAAAACACCTGATTGGTCGTCTGATTGAGCCCGATAATGGCATTTTCATTTTCCAAAAGCATCTCTTGCATCATTTGCATTGCCTCGGTACCACGTTGCATATCTTCTGCCTGACTTAATGCGCCAGTGGAAATCTCATCGACAATCTTACTGATATCTTGCGCTGTTTGCGCAGACTTTTCACTGGTAGTCGTAAGCTGCTCGGAAGAATCTGCCACCTGTCCGGCAATATCGCTAACAGAAGTCATCGTACTGATAAAGGCTTCTTTTACTTTTACCAATGCTTTGGAAATATCACCAATTTCATCTTTCTTTTTGGCAAACCTTGTCGATGCCGACTCCGGATGGATTCTCATATCATAATCCGCCATAACCTGGATATCCTGATTGAGCTCTTCAATCGGTTTGGTAATCGAACGGGAAACCACAAAAATCACACCAAGAATGAGCAACACAAAAATCGTTCCGATGATGGATATCCTCTTTGTAAAACTGTTATTATCCGCCATTATCTCATTTGTCGGGGCATATAGCACCATCCGCCAATTGGTAGATTCGATTTCTTGGATGATGTACTCCTTCTTATTATATGTAAAAGTGGTCTCTTTCGCAACCAATACTTTTTCTGCCAGTGCACTGTCAACCTCTTTGATATTTTTATCCAGGTCATATTCCTCATGGGCAATATAGTTACCGTTTTCACCAATAATGTATGCCTTGCCCGTTTTTTCTACCGTTATACCTGCCACCGTATCATGCAAAATATTGGTTGGTACATTAATTGCAAGAACCCCTTGTCTTCCGGCAAACTTTATTTTCTTTGATACCGTAACCACCTGTTTCATCGACGGAAAAGAAATATAAGGGTCGGAAAGTGCAATGCCCGAACTTTTTATTGCCGCCAAATACCACGGTCTTTCTCTCGGATCATAAGAGGAATCCGGAACATAACCTGAAGAATCAATATATTCGCCATCTTCAAGTCCGATTAATATAGAGTAACCGTTGTTGAATTGATTCATATAACCAACCGTAAGATTCAATGCCTTTTCTCTGGAATCGGCAGTACTCTCTATCGAATGAGCAAGCGAGTCCAACAACGACATTTTCGATTCGATAAATTTCTCAATTTCCAAACCGTATTTCTGAGATTGATAATGCAATAACATATCTGTCTTATGAAATATAATATTACTGGAAGAAAGATAAGACATTACAATCAGCAAAATTGTGGATACCAAAACCGGTAATCCGATAAAAAGAATCATTTTATTACTTAGTTTCATTTTAAAATCTCCATTTCCTTGTGAAAAAATCGCTGCGGCCGGCTTTTTTTCTATGCGATATTCCGTCTTGTCTTCCCAAAGCAAAATACCTCAGCGATAATTTATGGTTGCTTCCTTGCTATATATCGGCACAATCGACAGCTATCAAAGCTGAACAAATGTCCAATAAATAATATTTCAATGCCGCTACAGGACATTGACTAAGTATATTTCCGTAATTCCTTATGCTGTCTATTTGTGGTCTTTTTTGTCAAATCTTTCTTCTTCATCACCTCTTTCCTATCCTTTTTCCTACGATATTAACGCAGTACTTTTTTCAAATATGCCATCTCTCCCTTGGATAGAGAGCGGAATTCCCCCACTTTCAAATTGACCAAACGTATCTCTCCGATGGCTACTCGTTTGAGCTTTCGCACTTTCAGTCCGGCATATTCAAACATGTGACGAACCTGTCTGTTTTTACCTTCATGAATGGTCACCAGATATAAATGTCCGGTATTGTCTTTCTTTATCATACGAATGCGGCTGCCGGATATCCGGTATGGCCCGATATCGCAGCCTCTTTCCAAGTCTTTTTTCTTTTCAAAATCGAGCGGACCGTCCACCAAAACCTCATATACCTTATTGATTCGGTATTTCGGATGAGTCAGGCGATAAGTCAAATCGCCATCATTGGTAACTAAAATCAAGCCCTCTGTATTGATGTCCAGTCTTCCGACCGGATATAGGCGATGTCCCCCCGGAAAAAAGTCGGTAATCACCTTGCGCCCTCTGTCATCAGCTGCAGCTGAAAGCACACCTACCGGTTTATTGAAAACATAAATCACTTGCTTCTTATCCACACGCACCAATTTGCCTTGATATTTTACACTGTCTTTGTTTGGCTCAATCTTGGTGCCAAGCTCTGTCACCACCTCACCATTTACCGTTACTTTGCCCTCTAAAATCAACTCTTCCGCTTTCCGTCTGGAAGCAATTCCGGCATCCGCTAAAAACTTTTGTAAGCGTATCATTCTATTTCCTCCAGTTTCATTTGCAATTCATTTTCGGCTTCTTTTTGAATCTGTTCGAGGAGCTTGTCTTCCAAAACAGGCAATTCCTCGGGGCTGCTCAGGCCATAATAGCGCAAAAACGCCTCGGTTGTACCGAATACAATCGGTCTGCCCAAGCTGTCCAGTCTGCCTTTTTCTTCCACCAGACCGTACTCTATCAATTTGTTGATAGCATGGTCCGTTTTCACTCCCCGAATCGCCTCAATATGCGTTTTGGTAATCGGTTGTTTGTAAGCAATAATCGACAGAGTTTCAATCAGGACATCCGTCAGCTCATATGTTCGTACTTTATTGGTCGCTTTCCGAATATATTCATAATACTCCGGCTTAGTGCAAAGCTGATAGGCTCCGTCCAGCGAAATCAAATGAATACCTCTGTCTGCCTCTTCATACTTTTGTTGAATTTGTTCAATCACTCTTTTTAATGTGGTTTTGTCCACTTCCAAAACTTCTGCCAGTTTATCCAGTGCAACCGCCTCTCCCATTGAAAAAAGCAGTGCCTCAATGATAGCACTTAGTTCATCTATTTGCATTTCATTCTCCATTACATATTTCTCCATGATACTACAAGAACTTTCCTCAGACATTGACAAAGCGAATGGTGATATCTTCAAACAGACTGCTTTGCTCCACTCGGATTTCTCCCGCTTTCATCAATTCCAAAATCGCCAAAAAAGTGACCACCATAGCCGGACGACTGCTTTCCAGACGAAGGAGCTGTATAAAACTGATATGTCGTCTGCTTTTCATCTCCAGAATCGATTGCATCTTATCTTCTAAAGAGACCACTTCTCTGGGAATTTCAGAAAATTGTGAGCGAATCGGGTCAATCTTATCTTCTTTGCGCTTCATGACCATTTGAAAAGCCTGGTAGAGTCTGTCAAAATCCAATTTCGCCAGAATGTCTTCCGGATTGACGGGTTCGACATAATTCAATACCTCTTCCGGAATACTGGCAGATTTAAACACATTTTTGGATGCCACTTCCGAATATTCTTTCAGTCTTTCGGAAATCATTTTGTATTTTTTATATTCCAAAAGCTGCTCCATCAGCTCCTGCCTAGGGTCTATTTGCTCTTCTACCGCCACTTCCGGCTTAGGAAGCAGCATCTTCGCCTTGATGGCCAAAAGTCTTGCCGCCATTTCGATAAACTCACTCATTATCTCCATTTTATTGGCCGATGCGGCATTGATATACTCCAGATATTGTTCGGTAATCTGCACAATCGGAATATCCGTTATCGATACCTTGTTTTTGTCAATCAAGTGCAAAAGCAAATCCAAAGGACCCTCGTATTTTTCCAGTTTCAAATCCAAACCCATAATTTCACCAACTTAAATACAACAAACTTTTATACAAAGTCCCGGCCAAAGCTCTAAGCCAACCCAAAGCAATAAAAAACACGAAGACGGTTTGAAGGATTCTACCGTTTTGAATAATCTTAAAATATAAATCCGAAGAAAAAGCATAGACTATCTTGGTCATATCCAAAGGCGGTACAGGCAACAGATTAACGGTAAAGATTACCATATTGAAAAAGGCAAATGCAGATATAAAATAATCAATGTAAACATTCTGCAAGCTTAAGGAATAAAAAAGCACACTATGTTTCCGTACCATAATCGCCAAAACAGCCATCAACAAATTGATTAAAAGTCCTGTCACGGAAATGGCAATCAGGCCGTTTTTCTTGTTGGTCAGTTTGGTGGCATCCACTTTTAAAGGCATTTGCCATCCAACCTGCAAAAAAACAAAGGTAATCAGACCAATCGGATCAATGCAGTTTTTCCATTTTCCCTTTATTTTTACATCCTTGCGAAATGCAGGTCTGGTCAGAAAAACCGTCAAATAATGTTTGGGAATTTCATGCAGCCATATAACAAGCACCGCCACAATCAAATTCACGGAAAGTTTTACTAATAAATCCACCTTATCCTCCTACATGCCTGCTTGTCGGGCATAGGCTAAAATCCCGGCAATCGACTTGCCGTCCACCAGCTCGCCCTTGGCAATCATATCCAATAAATCCGATAATTCATAACGTTCCACATCAATATACTCGCCTTCATCCAAGTGTTGTTCTCTCAATTTCAGGTCTTTGGCATAGTAAATATAAATCATTTCATCACACAAACCGATGGTAGAGCCGTAGGTCAATAAATAGTGAAGTTCTTCGGCATAGTAGCCGGTTTCTTCTTCCAATTCTCTGGCAGCCGCTTTAAGCGGCTCTTCTTTGACACCGTCCACCACATCCAGCACTCCTGCCGGAATTTCCAAGCTTTCTCCATCAATACTGCTGCGGTATTGGCGTGTCATAATAATTTTTCCGTTTTCATCAATCGGTACCACCGCTGCCGCACCGCTATGGCGAATCATATCCCAGTTTGCTGTCGAGCCGTCCGGAAGCTGCATTTTTTGCACTACCACATGTGCTCTGACACCTTTGTACACTGTTTCTTCTTGTAAAATTTTAAACCCGTTTTCCATATATTACTCCATTCTCATTCAAATCGTCCGGATATGCCTGCTGTTTTAGCAAGTGCTGACTCTCTTTCAATCGACGCATCCGACAATATTTATTTAAACCAATACCTGTCCGGTTAATCCCAAGTCATCTCGGTATTTTTGCAAAACCGGCTCGACTTCTTCTCTGATAAAGTCATCCACCTGCATAGGAGCCGCACCGATGAAGTTTTCCGGACTGAGGATGGCTGTCATTTCCTGCCGGTTCAAAGGAATTTCCTCAGACTGTGCCAAACGCTCAATCAAGTCATTGGCCTTTCCTTCCATTTTTACCACTCTTGCCGCTTCCATTGATTTTTCCCGAATCAGCTCATGCAATGCCTGACGGTCACCGCCACGTTTGACACCTTCCATCATAATCATTTCCGTCGCCATAAACGGCAATTCCGCCATCACGTGAGAATGAATGACATTCGGATAAACCACCATGCCATCCGCTACATTCATATAGGTCTCCAAAATGGCATCCACCGCCAAAAAGGCTTCCGGAATCGCCAAGCGTTTGTTGGCACTATCATCCAGGGTTCTTTCTAGCCACTGCTCCGCTGTCGTCATCGCCGGATTGGCAAGACCGGCAATGACATGTCGTGCCAGACCTGCAATTCTTTCCGAGCGCATCGGATTTCGCTTATAAGCCATAGCCGATGAGCCGATTTGACTTTTGGCGAAAGGCTCTTCCAATTCCTTCAAGCTTTGCAGCAATCTTAAATCATTGGTAAATTTATGTGCGGATTGCGCAATTCCTGAAAGTACACTTAATACCTTAAAATCTATCTTACGAGAATAGGTTTGGCCTGTTACTGCATAAGGCAGCATATCACCGATTTTTCGGCAAACTCTTTCATCCAGCTGTCTGACTTTTTCATAGTCATTGTCAAACAAAGTCAGATATGTCGCCTGTGTACCGGTCGTTCCTTTGGCTCCACGCAATCGTAAGCCATCAATACAATAATTCAGGTCTTCCAAATCCAGCAGTAAATCCTGCATCCAAAGTGTTGCTCTTTTTCCTACGGTCGTCAGCTGTGCCGGCTGAAAATGAGTGAATCCCAATGTCGGCAGCTCCTTGTACTCTAAAGCAAATTGCTTTAAAAGCGCCAGAGTATTGACCAGTTTTTTGCGTAACAAAAGTAAAGCTTCCTTCATCAGTAAAAGGTCGGTATTATCTCCTACATAACAGCTGGTCGCTCCTAAGTGAATAATTCCTTTCGCTGAAACCGCCTGGTCACCATAGGCATAAACATGACTCATTACATCATGTCTGACCTTTTTTTCATATTCTTCTGCTACAGAAAAATTGACTTCTTCCGCATACTCTTTTAATTCCGCAATTTGGTCGGCCGTTATCTCAAGACCAAGTTCCTTTTCCGTTTCTGCCAGGGCAATCCACAATTTTCTCCATGTCTTGAATTTTTTTTCCGGCGAAAAAATGTATTGCATTTCCTTACTGGCATAACGTCCGGTGAGAGGGGTAGTATATGTGGTGTAATCCATAGCATTGTCCTTTCTTTTTTGCCGGTTTCTTTTATTTTGATTGCAAATATTCTTTGAGGCGTTTTAGGCCGACTTCCATTTTCTCGATACTGATTGGATAAGATAGGCGAATATGTCCCTCGACTCCAAAATCATCAGCCGGCACCACTGCCACCAAACTTTTCTCCAACAAATCCTGTGCCATCTGTTTTGCAGTAATTTGGTGCTTGTCCAGAAATTCTCTTAAATCCAGGAGCACATAAAAAGCTCCGTCCGGCTCGACAAATTTTACCTCCGGAATGTTTTTAAGGTAGTTTACCATATAGATTCGTCTTTTGTCAAAATCCTTTACTCTTTCCTCTATTTCCCGATTGGCAAAGGCTGCCAAAGCTGCTTTCTGAGTAATCGAATTGATATTCGAAGTCTGATGGCTTTGGATTCTGGTCATGGCGGCAATCACATCTCTATCTCCAGCCGCATATCCCAGTCGCCATCCGGTCATAGAATATGCCTTGGAAAAACCATTGATAACAATGGTTCTTTCAAAAATATCTTCTCCCAAAGAGGCAATGCTGCAAAACTTTCTTCCATTATAAATGAGCTTTTCATAAATTTCATCCGAAATCACCCACAAATCAAATTCTTTTGCAATTTCTGCCAATCCTTTTAAGACATCTTCACTGTAAACCGCACCGGTAGGGTTGCACGGTGAATTGATAATCATTGCCTTGGTTTTGCCTGTGATTTTTTCACGCACTTTCTCCAAATCAGGATAATATTTTTCTTCCAAGCGGGTTTCCACCACCACCGGTTTTCCTCCTGCCAAACGTATCATTTCCGGATAGCTAAGCCAATACGGTGCAAAAATAAGAACCTCATCTTCTTCCTCTAAAATTGCCTGAAGAGCATTGTAAATCGCCTGCTTTCCACCATTGGTGACAATGATTTGGCTTGCCATATAGCTCAGACCATTTTCTTCTCTCAGCTTTTCCGCCAATTTTTCTCTCAAAGGCAATATACCGGAAGTTGCGGTATACTTGGTGAAACCCTCATTTAAAGCCGAAATGGCCGCTGCCTTGATTTCTTCCGGTGTGTCAAAATCCGGCTCTCCTGCGCCGAAACTGATAACATCTTTTCCTGCATTTTTTAATTCTACCGCTCTGGCAGTTATTTCCAAGGTAGTAGATGGTGCTACCGCCAAAGCCCTTTTTGAAATCATTTTTTTCATATTTTTACTCCGATTCTATTCCAATTGAAATTGGGGTACTATGTCGGATACTCCTCCGAACTATGGGACGCTTTTCTTTTCGTCGTTTTCTCTTTTGTCATACCAATGACAAGCAGACAGCTTCTTTAGGATACTCTGATTTTGACGACTGCTTTTCTCATCGCTTCCGGCTGATTCCATGCGACGCTTGGTCTGTGTCCATCCCCCGGAAAGAAGATGGCAAACATTCCCTTTTTGACCAATAGTTTTGTTTCCACTTCCGCTTTGGCATTGTCATAAAAATAAATATCTCTTTCTTCGGCCGCTTCGGTTTCTTCTCCCAGTACTTCCACCGGTGCATAGCCCATGATTTCACCACTGCCGTCTACAATATACTGAATATCCAAATAGTGGTGATGAGCCTCAAAACGATTGGTCGGCATCGATTCATAGCTCATCAGCGCCACAAACAAATCTTTTCCGTCCAGCTCATAGGTGCCGTCCTCCAGCTTGGCAAAATCCGCCTGCTCCAAGTACTCCAGACCTTTTTTTATGTTTTCACTCAAACCATAATATTTTTTAGCATTTTCCAAACAATCCAGTATCATTTTTTTCTCCTTTTATACTAGGGCAACTTTGTTTTATATTCATT
>JAUMXK010000121.1 GCA_030535295.1 Eubacteriales bacterium
TCCCATCGCATTTTATCAAAAAGAAGTTGATCGTTTAAACAAACTCAGAAAATCAATACATAAAAACCTCCTATTTGTTGATTGCTATCATGCCGCCAATCTCTTTATTTTAAAAACCATCGAAGAAACTTCAAGGAAAAATCATTTGCTCCTTATGAAGTGTTAAAAAAAGTACTGCTAAGTAACATTTCAATCTTTTTACAGTGCTTTCCGAAAATGAAAACAAAATAAAAAAAACGAATAAAATAAATTCTTATAGCCGTAGAATTCGCGAATGAAAAGTGATATACTATTGTAGAGGATAGTTTGTTAATCATTTCTAAAAAAATAAGGTGGTGAAAATATGGCAATTATAAACTTTAGAGGCTTCGGCTTCCCGCTCGTACTTTTCAATTATATCGGTGGGTTATTTCTGCTTAATAAAATTATACCACAATTTCTCCATACCTATAAAGAGCAATATCTTGCTTTGCTTGTGTTTCACATAGCAATGACCGCATTGAACTATCTGCTTACGAAATATCTGAACCGCAAGGAAATAAAGCATACCTTTTATGAAATTCGATTGGAAAACGTAGTATTGATTGTAGGATTAATCTTTCTACCTATTCTTTTGCTGATGGGAAAAGATACCATTTATTAAAATGCTCTTACTATCCTCTCACTTTATTCCATAATAATAAAGCGACGGAGATTTAATAATTCTCGGTCGCTTTTTTTCATGCCCTATATCCATACGCAAAACAACTTATGCCGATATTTCTAACCATTTCACCACTATCGCTTAGGGAAATGATCTTTATCTATAAAGTTTTTGTTGTTCTTCTTTTCCTATTTCCTCTACTCATACATCGGATATTTTGCTGTAATTTCTGCCGTCAATGCTTTGGCTTTTTCCTTGTTGCCCTCAAAATCGGTCAGTACCAGATAAATAATTTCGGCAATTTTATCCATATCTTCCTCTTTCAGTCCACGAGTAGTCGCTGCCGGCGTACCCAGACGGATTCCGCTGGTCACAAACGGACTTTCCGGATCAAACGGAATGGCATTTTTATTACAGGTAATATTGACCTCATCCAAGCGATGTTCGACTTCTTTGCCGGTTTGCCCGAAACTTCTCAGGTCAACCAGTATCAAATGATTGTCTGTACCGCCGGAAACCATATTAATATTGCGTTTTCTAAGTCCTTCTTCCAGTGCTTTGGCATTTCTTATCACCTGTGCTTGATAATCCTTAAACTCCGGCTGCATAGCCTCAAGGAAACTGACCGCCTTAGCTGCAATCACATGCATCAAAGGGCCACCTTGAATACCGGGAAATACCGCTTTATCAATGGCTTTGCCGTATTTTTCCTTACATAATATCATACCGCCTCTAGGACCACGCAAAGTCTTATGGGTGGTGGTAGTCACCACATCGGCAAACGGAAACGGACTTGGGTGCAATCCTGCTGCAATCAGTCCTGCAATATGAGCCATATCCACCATGAAAATTGCTCCTACTTCGTCCGCAATTTCACGAAACTTTTTAAAATCAATGGTTCGGGAATAGGCACTGGCACCGGCAAGAATCAGTTTCGGCTTATGCTCTAATGCGATTTGGCGGCATAGTTCATAATCAATATAGCCATTTTCATCGACATGATAAGGCACGATATTATAATGCTTACCGGAGAAATTAACCGGACTGCCATGTGTTAAGTGTCCGCCATGGGCAAGGTTCATTCCCATAATGGTATCACCCACCTCCAGCAGAGCAAAAAATACCGCCATATTGGCTTGTGCTCCGGAATGAGGCTGCACATTGGCATACTCTGCCCCAAAAATCTCCTTTGCTCTTTCGATTGCCAAATTTTCGGCAACATCCACACATTGGCATCCGCCATAGTAGCGTCTGCCCGGATATCCTTCCGCATATTTATTGGTCAGGTGATTCCCCATTGCTTCCATTACCGCTTCCGATACAAAGTTTTCCGAAGCAATCAGCTCAATATTTCTTTGTTGTCTGGCAAACTCCGCATCCATCACTTCAGCAATTTGCGAATCCAGTTTACGCACTTTTTCCCATGAAACCATAGTATTTTCCTTTCTTTTTGCTTTTCCATTTTTCAGGCACATTTTTCTAAGCAAGAACATCGAATCCGGACTAATTTCATCTTCCTTTTTTATACTTTCTATTCTCTTTATTCTTGCTATTTTCAGCAATATCTTCCGAACGATATTTTATTTTTCGATAACAATGTTCGTTTTTATTATACAAGAGTTTCTATCTTTTGACAATTCTAAAAATTATTAAGTTTCTGTCAAGAGGCCTCGTTTCTTAAATATTTTTATTCATAAATATCTTTTCTATGACCGACCGCCAAAGCCAAAATTAAAAGCTCAGAATCTCTGATATCACAAATTAGCCTATAATCGCCGATACGATACCTCCACTCTCCTTTGTGATTACCCACCAATGCCTTCCCTTTCACCCTAGGATTCTCGCAATTCACTAAATTTTTGGTAATCCAGCTGATAATTATTTTTTGACTGGCTTTATCCAGTTTCTTCAGTTGCTCTACTGCTCGTTTGCTATACTCGACCTCGTACATCATTCTATCTCCAGCATTTTACAGACTTCATCATGGGAATAGCGAATTGGATTAGCATTGTATTCTTCCATCGCTTCACGATAAATCTTCAAATCATACTCCGTTTCAATTTTTTCCAACACTGCACTGCGAATCAATTCAGACATTGTAAGGTTATTAGTCTGGGCATAGGTCTTAAATAATTGCTCATCTCTTGAATCTAATCGAACAGAAATCGTCATGGTATACTCCCTTCTATTTTTTTGTATTACTATGTATTACTTTGTAATACATTATAGCATAATGAGTCTTCTAAAGTCAATCCATTTCTGCGGAAACAAAAGAAACCCCAAAATGCTATCATGCACGCTTTGTAGTTTCTTTGCTTATGTAATTTAACATCTCGTCTTAAACATTAAATCTCAACTTTCCCACCTGTAAAACAAGTGGAAGTGCTTGAAAATTCAAGCAAATAA
>JAUMXK010000122.1 GCA_030535295.1 Eubacteriales bacterium
GACAAATACCGAGGGCGGAGCAGTGAAAATGCTTTTAAAGTGTTGGATTCGGTCTGCTGTCGGACAGAAGATTAATCAATCACCAAACTTTGATACAAATGGGTACGAGTGAGGCGAAGCGGCTCATGAAAAGCAGGGTTTATCAATTTACCGTTGGAAGAGAAAAAATACACAAGATAGAAATTGTTATTTTTCTCTGCAGCCAGGAAATGAAGGACTGTTTCTTTTTCGTCGGTCAGCGTCCATTCCACTGCTCTTTTGGCACCTTTTACTTTGGCATCGACCTTTTCCACCTTTTTCCATGTGCTCTCCGATTTGGTAGCCAAGTCCTGCAATAAATCTTCTAAAGTTTTTTTGCCCTCTTTTTGGTATACATGGAAACTAAGGTATGTGTAGAGGGAGTCCTTGTCCTCGTCATAGACCGTGCCGCTATCGGAATAGAGGGTTAGCAATCTCCCGTCGTTGAAAAAGGGCAGGGCGGTCAGAATGGTCGGAATTTCGAAAGAAAATCCATGTGCCATATTTTGAACGCTTGTGTATTTGATTTCCTTCATTTCGGCCAATTCTTGATAGGCGGTTTGATAGTAATCCTTGAAAGTGTCGATTTTTACTTCGTTATTGGCGGCATCATAGGTCACACCGATTCCCAGTAAGGCACAAAGGTCACGCAGTTTGAAATAATTATAGCCATTGATATTGTAAGCTTCCAAGTGAAAAGGAATAGCCTGCATCATGAGTTTTGCGGAGCTTTTGTGCAGGGATTTGATTTTTTCGGCAACCGGACTCAGCTCTGTACCGAGAGCAGAGTAATCCTGCTCCGGTATAATGACAATTGCTCTTTCTTCTTCCAGCCATTGGACATCAAATTCCTTTTGGCCTGCCTCTGAAATAACCTTAGCAAAATCCCGCAATTTAAAGTAATTGGAATTATCAATCAGATAGCCTTTCATCGGAGAAACCTTTTGGTTAATACTGACTTTTTGTCCGGAGGCTTTGATGACTTCCTTTGCATCTGCCTTTTCGGCAGACAGCCCCAACACACACAATAATAATAAGAGTAACAGTGATTTTTTCATAATTCTCTCCCTTCTTTTTTTGCTGCTACAAATTTAGTATAACAAAATGATATTACAAAAACAAGCCAAGAAGAATGGAAATTCCCTATAAAAAATCTTCATACTTCAGTATTTTTATGATATACTATAGTTCAAGGAGTATTGTAAAATAAGAGGAGGATTCTATGAATAGAGGATATAAAAGGGAAATGAGGTTGGCGGCTGTTTTACTGGTACTGACAATGCTTTTGCCTTTGGTTCGTTTTCCGGTCAATGCGACACAAGTGGGAGGCACCCATGTAGTCGATTTGGATAATATTTTGCCGGAAGAGGAAAAAGCAGTTTTAAATCAGATACTCTTCGACCATAATAGCGGACAAGGATATACGGAAGCAGTTATGGTAGTGGAGAGTGTGGAAAAGGATATGACGGCCGAAAGCTTGGAATTCCTGATTTCAAAAGTGGCAAGTATGTTTGGCTTTGGTGCTATGGAAGGAAAACAACCGGGCTCACTGTACCTTTATATCAATAGAAGAGCAAGCGGTGACTTGGAGTTGCAAGTAATCGCAACGGATAGACTGAAAGATCATTTCACCAATTATCAGATAGACTATTTAAATGCTGAGCTAAATCGATTTGTGACAAGCCAAAGAGATTTCAAGGAAATTTTGAAATTCTTTCTTAATCTGAAGAGTATCTACACCTATCCGGTCATCAATGAAATGGGAGAGGAATCGATTTCTTTAGATGTCCTAAGAAAAGCGGCGGAAGAAATCAAAGCCTGGAGAGGCAAATATCAGCAAGCAATTGTTATTTTACTGAATAAACGTTTTGGTGATGGCCTTTATGAAAAGTACCGAGAGGATTATTTCATGAGCCAAGGTTATGGAGAAGGGGAAAAACGCTCCGGAATTTTTCTGATTTATGATCAGAGTTTGAATCGCTTTGATGTCAGCTTTTATGGAGATACTTCGAGGAATTTTGACAGACAGCAGTTGGATCTTTTGAAGAATGAACTCTCGAAACATTTGGAAAGCTTAGATATTTTGGAAGTGGTATACAGTATAGAGCGCTTTTTGACACCGCAAGAAACCATTCCAATGGTGACTTTGCCGGGAACGGATGAGCTAAAAAGCGATTCGCAAAGTAAGAAGCCGGAGGTTTCGAAAAAACAGGATTCGGTGAAACTGCCGGAAGTATCAAAGGAGGAAAAACGGATGGATAAAACATTATTGTTCATTATTATTGGCGTGTTGGTTGTACTTGTTATTTTTGTTTTGATTATGATTTTGGCTGGGAAAAATAAAAAAGGAAGCTCCGCTCATCCCGGAAATTATCCAAATCAGCCAAATAAGGGGAATTATCCAAACCAAGCTATGCCGCAAAATTATTCCAATCCAATGCAGCAAGGCTATCAGGGATATGGAAATACACCGGCAGCCGGTGTGTACGGAAATCAAGGAATGCAGCAACAGCCGTATGCTCAGGCGCAAGGCTACCAAAATCAAGTAGGACAGGGACAATCGGCTTATGCAAACCCACAAACCTATTCGCAACCATATGGTAACCAAGGAACTTATTCACAGCCTTACAATGGCATGCCTTCACAAAATTATCAACAAGCGTATCACAATCAAATGCCTCAGGGTTATCCGCAAACTTCCGGAAATCATGGAGTACAGGCGGCTCAGTTCGGTCAGCCAAATTACAATCCTTCTGCAGGGCAGGGATATCCGCAGGCTGATCCGCAGTCGCAGAGTTCACCGACAGGCTATTATAATGAAGGACCGCAGCAAAAGTAATAAAGTAAAGAATTGCAACAAAAAACAACTGTCATTAACCGGATGACAGTTGTTTTTTCGAGTGTGCCTTGCGGCGCACGCTTCTAATGGGTGAAAGTCCCAAATCCGCCCTA
>JAUMXK010000123.1 GCA_030535295.1 Eubacteriales bacterium
CACCAAATGCTCTTTGGTGCTATATAAAGGGTGAGGGGGAGAGTATTACTATATAGGAGTACTCAGCTCCTATATGCATAGATTATAGCATATTATTTTCAAAAAGACAATTAAAAAAAAATATATTTTTTCATTTTTTTTCGTAAACTGCTCCCTGACCCCATTTGCTGCTATTGTGCTCTCGACATAATCCAGCGAACCACTTTTTTCGGTGCCACTCTTGATAAAATAGAGGCTACTTTGGTCATGGTTCCCGGTAGGATGACGACTTCACCTGCTTGATATCTATCATAAGCATACCTTGCCACTTCTTTGGCAGAAATTCCTTGATAAACTGCTTTCACCGCTCTCTTTGACATATCCATTTTGGAACGGGCCTGAAATCCGGTTTGTACCGGACCCGGGCAAAGAGCCGCAATTTTCAATTTGGTTTTCCTCAGCTCCCCTGCCAATGCCTCGGTAAAGGAAAGAACATAGGCCTTGGAAGCATAATAATTAGCCATTCTCGGCCCCGGAGCAAAGCCCGCCACAGATGCCACATTTAAGACACCGCCTCTACCTCGAAAAACCATGGATGGCAAATATGCCCTAGTCAAATACATCAATGTCATAATGTTCAATTGAAGCATTTCCTGTTCATTTTTCCAATTGGACTTATGAAATTCACCATAACTACCAAAGCCCGCATTATTAATCAGCGTTTCTACCTCGTAGCCTTTCTCTCTTGTCCAGTACACCAGTTTTTTTGCTTCTTCCGGATTGGAAAGGTCGCAGGCAAAAGGATGTGCAACTACTCCATATTGGCTTTCCAACTCCACTGCCAATGTATTCAATTTGTCCTCACTTCTGGCTACAAGAATCAAATTGTTGGCTTCCTCCGCATAAACTCTCGCCAATTCCATGCCGATTCCGCCGCTTGCTCCAGTAATTAATGTATATTTCATAAACACTCCTTTCTTTTATGCCCAAGGATCATCCTTCACAGGGATTCGAATTCCCATCATCAATCCGCCATCTTCCCAAACAAAATGCTCATTGCCCTTTTGTCTCAAAACCACCGGTCTTTTACTATCTGCACCTCCGCTTTGCAGGAATACTTTGGTATAACCCTGCTCCATAGAATATACCCAATCATGCACTTCAATTACATAAGGCTGAGCCGGCGTATAATTATTTTGCGGTGTCGCACCATTGAAATAAGAATACGGTAAATATGGCTTGTCTACCAGTCTATCCCTGATAAATTGTTTGTCATAGTTGCTCAGCTGCACAGGCCCTTTCAGGTAATCAATCATATCCAATCCCACCTGTGTGTTTTCAACATAGGCACACATCGCCAGCACATAAAGTGCCGCCGCCGCATGCGGTGTACTCAGTGGGTAGGCCTTTAATTCCTCCACGGTCTTCGGTAATGTTTGAAATGTAAAACTTTGCATAATTCTCCCTCTCTTTCTTACATAAGTTTTCATTGATAACGATAGAGAATTTCCCTCCAATAGTGAAATCCCCTATTATATTTTTGAGTTTTGCGGAACTGCTATCCGCTCACTTCCTCTTTTTTTGCACGGAGTAGCCAAATTTCCCCAGTTTTTTCCCCAGTGAAAAATACTCTCCATGTGAATAGGCCACTAAGCCCAATTGATTCAAACGAAATTTTCCGTTCTTATCCAAATGTTTTTCATCTACCGACACATTAACCACTTCCGCCACAAACATATCATGACTGCCAAGCTCAACAATTTGCCTGAGCTTACATTCCAAAATGACAGGACTTTCTTGAATCCCCGGAGCTAAGATTTTTTGCGAGGCAATGGCTGTCAATTTCATTTGCCGAAATTTATCTACCTGCCTGCCCGAACGAACTCCACAATAATCCGTTGCCTCCGTCAAATCCGGAGTGACCAGATTGACGGTAAACTCTCCTGTTTCCTTGATAATATCATAGGAATACCTTTCCGGCCGAATAGAAATCGAAAGCATCGGCGGATTGCTGCAAACAGTTCCTGCCCATGCAATCGTGATAATATTCGGTTTTTCACCGGCTCTTTGACAAGCCACCATTACAGCCGGCACGGGATAAAGCATGTTGCCCGCTTTCCAATTTTGCCTGCTGTTTTTTTCCTGATTTGCCATCTCTATTCCGCTTCTCCTTGTTCTTCCATTACTTTTGCCGCATAATCCGGTACAAACTTCTGTAGCCGAATATCCGGACGAGTATAATCACTGCTCTTTTCTATTTTCGGTAAGTCAAATTTCTTCTTTTTGGTATCTTCATACGGAATCTTGGAAAGCAAGTGGGCAATGCAGTTCAGTCTGGAGTGCTTTTTGATATCACTTTCTACTACATTCCAAGGGGAAATATAGGTATCCGTGCGTTCAAACATCTTGTCCTTAGCCTTGGAATATTCCACCCATTTCTTTCGAGAAGCCAAGTCAATATCACTAAACTTCCATGTCTTAAGCGGATCATCAATTCTCTCCTGCATTCTCTTTTCTTGTACTTCATCACTGACCGAAAACCAATACTTAATCAAAATAATTCCGGAGCGAATGAGCATTTCTTCAAACTGCGGACAGCTTCTCAAAAATTCTTCATACTCCTCATCGGTACAAAAGCCAAAGACCCTCTCCACACCGGCACGATTGTACCATGAGCGGTCAAACAATACAATTTCACCGGCTGCCGGCAAATGTTCGACATAACGCTGAAAATACCACTGACTTCTCTCCCTTTCTGTCGGTTTGGCCAAGGCAACTACTTTACAGAAGCGAGGATTTAAATGCTCGGTAATACGAGTAATCGCACCGCCTTTTCCTGCAGCATCCCTGCCCTCAAAAATAACCAACACTTTCAGGCCTTTTTCTCGTACCCAATCCTGCAATTTCACCAATTCGATTTGCAGGCGACGCAATTCTTTTTCATAAAGCTCATTGCTGATTTTAGCTTTGGTTTCTTTCTTTTGGC